>NZ_JAEILC010000082.1:0-50524 GCF_016307435.1 Pseudomonas sp. S4_EA_1b
CCACCCGACCGAGCCCACCCCATGAATCCACTCGCCCTTATAAAAAAATCCCGGCCCGCTCGCCAAGGCACCACCACCCTCACCTGTACCGCCAGCGACCTGGACGCCGCTTTAGCCGCCCAGCGCCTCACGCCGACGTTGATCACGGGCTTCATCTCGCCGCACTTGGACATCGACGCCATCGCCGCCAAGCTCAAGCGCCGTTTCCCGCAATCCACCATCAGTCTGTGCACCACCTCCGGCGAGTTGTGCAACGCACCCAATGCTCTCTACTGCAGCACCGGCGAGCGCTGGGATCGGATGGTGTTGCAGTTGTTCGATGCCAGTGTGATCGCCTCGGCCGAGGTGGTGATGGTGCCGTTGGAGTGCGAGGACATCCGCAGCGGTGGCAAGCGCCTCAAAATGCAGGAGCGGATTGCCAAGTTGGTGGCCAATATCAAGCGGGTGCAGGTGAATACACCAATCGATCATCGCGATACCTTGGCGTACGTGGTGTTCGACGGGCTGTCGGCGTCGGAGTCGTTTTTTATGGAGGCGCTGTACGAGTCGGGGCGGTTCCCGTGTTTGTTTGTAGGGGGATCAGCCGGGGGTAAGTCGGATTTCCAGAAGACGCTGATTCATGACGGCCAGCGCAGTTATCAAAACCACGCGCAAATCGTGTTCGTGAAAACCGCGGCGGATGTGCGTTTTGGCGTGTTCAAAAGTCAGAATTTCAAACCTGCCGACCTGACCTTCAGTGTGCTGACCGCTTCGGTGGAAGACCGCACTATTGACCAGGTCATCGACAGCAGCGGCAACATCAAGAGCATGGTGCAGGCGCTGTGCGATGCCTTCAATTGCTCGCCCCAGGCGCTGGAGCCGAAGCTGGCGGATTATTCGTTTGCTATCCGCGTGGGCAGTGAATTGTTTGTGCGCTCCATCGCACGCATCGACTATGAGCAGCAGATTGTGCAGCTGTTTTGCGACGTGGCGCCGGGCGAAGAGTTGGTGATGGTGCGGCGTACGCCGTTGCGGGAGGCGACGCGCCGTGACTACGAGCAGTTCTTGCGCGGCAAGGGTGGCCAGCCGGTGGCGGGCATCCTGAACGACTGCATCTTGCGGCGACTGAACAACGGCGCCGAGCTGGGCAGCATGGCCGGCACGTTCGGCGATGTACCGCTGGCGGGGTTCTCCACCTTTGGGGAAATCCTGGGTTTGAACCTCAACCAGACACTGACGGCGATTTTCTTTTTCCGGGTGGGCAAAGGCGCGAGTTTCACCGACGAGTACGTGGACAATTTCATCGCCCATTACGGCGAATTCAAGGCGTTTTTCCTACGCCGCCAGGTGAAGAAACTGGCCGGTTTGAACCATGTGGTGGTCAAGCAGATTGCCGCGTTCAAAAACAACGACTTCGCCAACACCCTCAATACCCGGGGGCTGGACAGCAATATCCTGCCGGTATTCGAAGGGCTGGCGGACTTGGGCATGGTGTTGGCCCAGGCTGAGCGTCAGCAGGAAGACATCGCTGCGCAGCTCAAGCATTACTCGGGTGAGTTGCACGCGTCGATGGATGAATTGGTGGGCACCATCGGCCAGCAGAACACCGTGTCCGCCCAGGCCGGGGCCACGGTAGAGGGCCTGTCCAGCCAGGCGGACGTGGCGGTGGAAGGTGCGCGTACGCTGGCGGGGTCGAGTTTGCGTATTCAGTCGATCGTGCAGGTGATCCAACAGATCGCCGGGCAAACCAACCTGCTGGCGCTCAACGCAGCCATTGAAGCGGCACGCGCCGGTGACTTGGGCCGTGGCTTTGCCGTAGTGGCGGACGAAGTACGCAAACTGGCGGAAATCACCCGTAAGAATGCGGCGGAAATCGGCGTGGATATTGACCTGCTGTCCAGTGAGATCCAGCGCGTTGCCCAGCAGATCGAGGACCAATCCACCGGGGTCGGCGCACTGCGCGAAATGCTCGACGCTCTGGAGGCGTCTAGCCGCGCCACCGAGGGCACGGCGCAGCGGACCAAGACAATTGCGGATACGTTGACGGGGCTTACACATGCGTAGGCATCCGTCGGATCGCCAGGGCTGCACGTTGATCCGCCATTAGCCGCCGCGCCTGACTGATAGGCCATTTCAAGGTTTGTAATGTTTGATCAGACTGAACAATTGACGGGTCCAGACCCAACGCGTGCTGGGCGCTTCGCGGTTGTCCGAAAGCGCATCAAGTAGGGTGCGCTCACGCGCTAAGCCTGAGACAAGGCCCGGCTCTGAGCGCTGCGGACCTGGAACGTCAGAAGGGTCGACTGGCTTGATCAGCGAGCCGGTGGCCGGGTCTATCGAATACCCCGCTGCCTTGCCTTTTTCGGTGAGGGTCCAGACGCCGTTTACGTTATCAGCGAGCGCCTCGGAGGGCGGGCGCCTTATGGATTCGTCGGTGGTAACGATGATGTTGTCTTCGACCGGGATCACTTTAAAGGTGGTGAACTCATCGCCGAGCCCAGGTTGCTTGCCACCTTCGTCCGAAAACCTATTCACCATTTTTTCCAGGAACGGCAGGCCGCCAATATTGGAAAGCGCCCCGTAATCTGGATTGAGGATATGTCGCAAATAGCCCTGATCAAGTCGGGTACTGGTGATGGCCGTGCCGTTCAGAATTCGTGAGGCCGTTGCCGCGTCTTCTTGCTTAAAGTTGAACGTTACGCGATACCCCTGTGCATCGTAGCCGTTATTGGAACTCAAATGCTGGCGCCCGTCGCTTGCACGACGATAGCTGCCGAGTGAATGAGCCAATTGATCCACATAGCCCAGACTGGCACCCTCCTCCTGTGCGTAAGCGAACATATCCGCGATCAGTGCACGATCATCGTGACGTAAAAATTCAAAAACGTTCTGGCCTGCATTTTCGTAGGTCGCAGGCGGCAGGGCGACCGGCGGCTCGTGGCTACCGAACAAGCGCGCAATCATCAAGTCACGGCCAGCTACTGACCTTGAGCTGGGTGCTGCGGGGGACACCGCAGACTGCATCTGCAACCAAGCTGCACGTCGCTCATTCATGGTGAAAGTGCCGCCGTCGTCGTGGGCGATCAAGCTCAGGTGGTCGCGGGCGAGGTCTTTGAACGGGTTGATGTCAGTACCGTTGACGAAGCCGGTGGCCTGCCGAGCACGCGCCAGGAGGTCCGGGTCATCGGTATCGGGGGTCTGTGCGTCGTGCCGCACTTTGTTGGCGAAGTAGTTGCCATCTGTAATTGGGTCGACCAAATTGGAGCCTCGCTGAACGATACGGTTTTCAGCGTGCGTTGCGGCGTCACTTAACTGGCGCGCAAGGGTCGAAACGGTCTCGGTAGCTGGGTGACTATTGGTTGAGACACGCACACTTGCACGCTCATGGGCAGCCATAGCAGCGTAGTCGTTAGCCGCACTGACGGAAGTGTGTGTCAAATGACGGTAAGACGAGGACGCATCAGGATTGAGATTGACCATGAACATCGCTCCTTTCTTAAGGAAGCAGCCATAGTGCTGCATGAGTCCCGGCTCAATAACTTAAAGTTCGCCCTAACATTGCAAGATTTTTAAACCAAATAAAGGTATCAACTTCCTAAAAACACGAAGCCTCTATCTGTAAGACATCCAAGTAGGAAGCCGTCAGCAACTCCCTAGTCCTGCCTCTCTACTATAAAAACCGCCTGTTTTAAGCCATCTGGCGACCGTCACTTCAAACGCGGAATTTCAAAAAACCAGTGATCGACTTGCTGCCGTATCCCGAAGGTTTACCCATGTGCTGATCAAAAATAGCCCGCACCATGGCGCTGGAGTCATGATGCCGTGCATGATGCCTCGCTCACCTCAAGGACGATAAAAAGTGAAAATCAGCCTCGCCGCTTTGCTGCTGACTTGCCTTGCCGGACCTGTGCTTGCAGTTGATATCCCTATCGGATTTCAGACCGCCACCCTCCCCGATGCGCAAAACAATCGCCCATTGCAACTGACCGTCTGGTATCCCGCCGCTACTACTGCGGCCCCCGAACCGATCGCCGACGATACGGTGTTCGTCGGCGCTCTCGCGGTGCCGAACGCGCCGGTGGTGGCAGGGGGGCATCCACTGGTGGTGCTCTCCCACGGTTATGGCGGCAATTGGCGCAATCAGGTGTGGTTGGCCAGCGCATTGGCACGGCGGGGTTATATCGCGGCGGCGGTCAATCATCCAGGCACTACCAGCAAAGACCGCAGCCCCGCCGCCGCTGCGCAGTTATGGCAAAGGCCCAGGGATTTGAGCCGGGCGATCGATGGGGTGCTGGCCGAGCCGGGCCGGTTCGGTGTGGTCGCCAAAGGCCAGATTGCCGCCATGGGCCATTCCCTGGGCGGCTGGACTGTGCTGGAAATGGCCGGCGCGCGGTTCGATCCCGACCGGTTTGCCCAAGACTGCACCGTTCACCCTAAGCTCGGCGGCTGCCTCGGTTACCGGCAAATGAACCCCGCCGGTACGCCAGAGGGTAAAGAGCGCTTGGCTGCGGATTTAAGCGACCAGCGCGTCACCGCCATTGTGTCCTTGGACCTGGGCCTGTCGCGCGGCTTCACCGATGCCAGCCTGGCGACATTGCCAGTGCCGGTGCTGGTGATTGCGGGAGGCGTGCCGTCCGAGGACATGGACCCGCAGTTGGAGTCCGCCAACATGGTCAAGCGCCTGCCAAAAGCCATGACTCAATATATGGAGATCGCTGACGCCACCCACTTCAGCTTTATGTCGATCTGCAAACCAGGCGCCGTGGCGTTGATTGAAGCGGATTCGCCGGGCGATGGGATGATCTGCCAGGACGGCAACGGGGCGAGGCCACGGTCAGTGGTCCAGCAGCAGGTGGTCGACCTGATCGATGCATTCCTGCAGCGTTCATTTCACAACTGATACTTGGGCCTGGGGGATGTTCCTCCTTATGAAACACCCGGACGATACAGCCAAAGCGCGATCTACGCCTGGATTGCGCCTAGGCCCCACGGTACAGCTTGCTTAGCTGGTATGATCCGCGCGTTGACAGCCCCGGTAAAAACCATGAATCGCCAGAAAAAACTCCAGCAACTGTTCAAGGCCAAGGCCAAGAAAGCCAGCGCCAAATTGGCGCCCAAATCCAAGGACCGCTACATCAGCAAGGCCGAGCGGGAAAGGCTGGCGGCTGAAGCTGCCGAGGCGCCCAGCCCGTCCCCCGAAGCCTGACTCAGCAGCCGCTCAACGCCACTTGCGGCCGCTCACCGGCAAAGAAAAACGGCCGCAGGCGCACGCCCACGCTGTTGCCGATAAACGCTGCCACTAACCACATCCAGCCATGCAGACTGCCGGACGCGATGCCGCTGAAGTACGCGCCGATGTTGCAGCCGTAGGCCAGGCGCGAGCCGTAGCCCAGCAGCAACCCGCCGATCACCGCCGCGATCAACGAACGGGCTGGGATCTCCAGGCTCGGTGCGAAACGTCCGGCCAGGCCGGCGGCCAGCAACGCACCGAGGACGATGCCGATGTCCATCACACTGGTGATGTCTTCCCACACCGGCGCGGCCAGGGCCTTGGCATTACCCGGCATCTGCCAGAATGCCCAGGCGCTGACGTCCACGCCCACACCGCTCGCCACCTTGGCGCCCCACAGTGCGAACGCCGAAGTAATGCCCCACGGCCGCCCGGCCAACGCCAGGGTCGCGTAGTTCAGCAATGCCAGGCCAACGGCGCCCCACACCAGCGGCCACGGCCCGCGCAGAAAGCGGCGCACACCTGAATGCGGGCTTTTCACCCCCTCTTCAAGCTGACCGTGGCGGCGTTTTTCCAGGCGCACCGTGACGGCTGCGATCAACGCAAACACCGCAAGGCTCAGGATCAAGGCCGGTACCACGCCGAAACTTTTGACGATGGACACCGCCGGGAACGCCGGCAACGCAAACCACCAATCCACGTGGTGAGTAGCGATCAGCGAGCCGCAGATAAAGAACAACAGGGTCACCAGCATGCGCGCATTACCGCCGCCCACGGTGAACAACGTGCCCGAGGCACATCCGCCGCCCAACTGCATGCCGATACCGAAGATGAACGCACCGAACACCACCGACACTCCAGCCGGCGCTACCAGCCCGACAACCGGCTGACCCAACAACGTGCCCGCCCCCAGCGCCGGGAAGAACAACAGCACCGCCAACGCCAGCATCACCATCTGCGCACGCAGGCCGGCGCCACGACGATCATTGATAAAAACCCGCCAGGCCGAGGTGAAACCGAAGGCGGCGTGGTACAGCGTCAGGCCCAGGGCCGCGCCGACCATAAGCAATAGCATCTGGCGCGAGCCGACAACGTTGTGCAGGAACAGCGCGCCCAGCACCAGCAGGGCAAAGGCCACCAGCGGCGCGACGGGTGCGCGCGCGCGGGTCAGGGGAATTGAGGCGTTCATGGGTCTCTCGCGGGTTTGAAATAAATGAGGGGCAAGGGCGACAGTATAGATAAGCCCGAAGCCGTCTGGTGTCAGCCGCGGCCGATCGAACCCGACACCGGCAGATTCCCCAACAGTTTCAGCCCGGTGCTCTTCACAAAAGTGGGGTAATCCATCGGCCGCTGAATCCTTGTTTCAGCATTCGGCAGCACATAAGCCCACGCCCGTTGGGACGATGCGTCGTACACCAGCTTGAACAACCGCGTCGGCACCCACACCCGGTTAGCACCGATGGTGCCGTGGCCCTCATCGAACAGCGGCCCAGTGAACACATACACATCGCCGCCGGCGCGAAGGGCGAACTTGCGCACGTCCGCCTCGACCTTGCTCCAGATCTTGCGGTTGTTGGTAGGGTCTTGCGGCACCATGTTCGACAACGCAAATGACTGTGCCATGGCCTTGGCATCGGGTGCGTCGGCGGCCGGGGATTGGTGGCCGCGGTCCATTGCCGGCTGCACGCCACGGTAGTCGCTCAACTCCGCGCGCGCGCCCTTGGGAATGCGCGGGTCCGCGTAGAAATGGTTGGTTCGCTCTTCGCCTTTGGCGTCCTTGAGCTGGCGGGCGTTGAGGCGCTCGACCACCACCAGCGGTGTCTTGCTGGTTTGCGAATACAGCACCGCAAAATGGTCGGAGCACAGCGCCAGGGGTTTCAGGCTGGCGGGGACGGTCGCGGTTTTGATCGGTGTTGCGCCGGGGAATACATCGGCGCAGGTGTCGAACGACAACTGCCGTTCCTGGGTGGAATAAAGGTCTATCGCGCCACGGGCATGTGCCCCGGCCGAAAACAAAACAAAGGCCGATAGCCCAACTGCAATTTTGCGTAGGTACATGGATTGAATCTTCGACAGAGAGCGACGCGGCAGGCTCCGCGTACGGAGCCAAGTGAATGATATTTCGAGGATTATGGACTAACAGATGTCAGATTAGTGCCCGAGCGACGTAGGTTTTCCCGCACCCCGCGCGCCCGGCCTGAAGCCATGGGCGCTGGCCGCCCAGGTAATGGCAAACGCCACGCCGACCAACAGCAGCATCGCCCACGCAAATGCGGCCACGCCCCATGTGTCCAGTAGCACGCCACCCACCACACCGCTGCCCGCAATCGCGCTGTTCCATGCCACCACGTTCAGCGACAACGCCACATCCGCGCCATCACCCGCCGCGTCCGCCAGGGCGGTTTGCAACAAGGTCGCAGCGCCGCCGAAACTCAGGCCCCATACCGCCACGCCGAGGTAGATCACTTGCGGCACGTTCCCCAGTAAGCCCAATAGCACGCTCACCGCCGCAAACGCCGCCAAGCTCACCAGCACAGTGTTGCGTAACAACGGTTCGACCAGTCTGGCCGTGCCCCAAATCCCCGCCAACGCAGCGATGCCGAAGACCAGCAACACCAGATCCACCCGCTCGGCCAAGCCCGCCGGTGCCACGAATGGGGCAATGTAGGTGTAGAGGATGTTATGGGCCAGCATCCAACTGATTACCACCGCCAGCACCGGGCGCACGCCCGGCGTGGTCAGCACCTTGCGCAATGACAAGCGCTGATGCGCGGGCTGTGGCGCAAAGTCCGGGACTTTCACCAGCACCCAGCCGATCAGCACCAGGCTCACGCCCGACATCAGGCCGAAAGTGGTGCGCCAACCCAGCAGGCCACCGAGCCAAGTGCCCAGCGGCACACCCAACGACAGCGCAATCGGCGTACCGACCATGGCCAACGCCAGCGCCCTGCCCTGTTGCTGCGGCGCGACCATCCGGCGGGCATAACCGGCGAGCAAGCTCCAGGCCAACCCTGCCGCCACCCCGGCGAAGAAACGCGCCACCAGCGTGACCCCATAGTGGGAGGACAACGCGGTGATGGAGTTGAACAGCAGGAAACCGGCGATGGTCAGCAGCAATACGTTGCGTCGGCGCCAGCCACGAGTGGCGATGGTCATGGGGATCACCGCCAGTACTGAACCCAGCGCATACGCGGTGACCATCTGCCCGGCCATTGACGGCGAAATCGCCAGGCCGTCGCTGATCAACGGCAACAGGCCGGCGGGCAGGGTTTCGGTGACGATGCAGATGAAGCCGGTCATCGCCAGGGCGAGCAAGGCGCCGACGGGCAAGCGGTCGGACGGAGCCGATAACGTCAGTGAGGGGGTCACGGGAAATTCCTGGGCAAGTTGATTTAAATACTGATCGATACAAATGTTGCAGGCGGGCGCAGCGCGTTGTCAACGACTTATGTATCGACTAGTATTTATTTCGCTTTCCGAAGGAGACCTCACATGGCACAGATGGGCCGCCCGCGTAATTTTGATCGCGAACAGGCTGTGGAACAGGCGTTGCATCTGTTCTGGCAGCACGGCTATGACGCCACGTCCCTTGCCCAGCTCAAAGCGGGTTTGGGCGGTGGCATTTCCGCACCGAGTTTTTACGCCGCTTTCGGCTCCAAAGAAGCGCTGTTCGAGGAATGCGTGCAGCGCTACCTGTCCACCTACGCCCAAGTCACCGACTGTTTGTGGGACGAAACCCTACCGCCGCGCCAAGCCATCGAAACCGCGCTGCGCCAATCGGTGCGTATGCAATGCGAAGACGGTCACCCCAAGGGCTGCATGGTGGCACTCGGCGTGATGAGTGCGCCCAGTCCGGAAAACGCGCGGGTAGCGAATGCGCTGACCCAATCGCGACTGCGCACGCGGGCGGGGATTGTGGCGTGTGTGGAGCGGGCCGTGCGTGAAGGTCAGTTGCCTGAAACAACCGAAGCTGCGGTGATGGCTACCGTGTTTGACAGCTTTTTGCAGGGAGTATCGATCCTAGCGCGGGATAACGTGCCCCATGCAATCCTTGATGCCGCGATCAGCCAACTGTTGGTGACGTGGGACGCTGCGGCTTCTTCCGTGCCGGCCGCTGAGCCTGAAGTCGGTGGCGCAAAATAAAGGCGCTCCGAAGAGCGCCTTTATTCATTGCTGTATTACTGCTCGCTGATCGACTTCACTTCAGCCTTGTTCGCGCCGCCAATCGCAATGCGTTTAGGCTTGGCTTCCTCCGGCACCACTCTGAGCAGATCGATGCTCAGCAGGCCATTGGAGAGCTGCGCGCCCTGCACTTCAATGTGGTCGACCAGGCGGAACGACAAGCGGAACGCGCGCTGGGCGATACCTTGATGCAGGTAGGTGATGTTTTCGTCGTGTTCGCGTTTGCCGCCGGCGACGGTCAACACGCCTTTTTCCACCTGGATATCCAGGTCGTCTTCCACCAGGCCGGCAGCGGCGATCACGATGCGGTAGTGATCATCACCGTGCTTCTCGACGTTATGGGGTGGGTACGTGGTACCGGCCTCGCTGCGAAGCGCCGATTCGAAAAGGTCGTTGAAACGGTCAAAGCCAACGGAGTGGCGGAACAGTGGGGCCAACGAGAGAGTAGTAGCCATTGCAAAATCTCCTGAGTTTTCTCCAAGTGATTTGATACGCGACCCGTATTCGGCATCGCGTAAAACCTAAGTAGGTTCAGGGGAAAAAATTTCAAGCGACGACCCAAAAAAAATTTTCCTGCCGACAAACGGCTGTTTGGCCCCTCGGACTGAAGTATCAGAACAGGCCTATTCCGCAGTCTCGGCCACGCCCTGATCCTCCCCCAGAAACCCGCCGCTCTGGTGATGCCATAACCGCGCATAGGTGCCGTTCTTCTCCAGCAACTCGGCGTGGCTACCTTGCTCGATGATGCGACCGTTATCCATGACGATCAGTCGATCCATGGCGGCGATTGTGGACAGTCGATGGGCGATGGCAATGACGGTCTTGCCCTTCATCATTTCATCCAGGCTTTCCTGGATGGCGACTTCGACTTCCGAATCCAGCGCACTGGTGGCCTCGTCAAGCAGCAGGATCGGAGCGTTCTTGAGCATCACGCGGGCGATGGCGACCCGTTGGCGCTGGCCGCCGGATAACTTGATGCCCCGCTCACCCACCAACGTGTCGTAACCGCAGTGGCCTTGTTTATCGCTCAGTTGGCTGATGAAGCCGTCAGCCTGGGCACTCGCGGCGGCACTGCGGATTTGCTCATCGGTTGCATCGGGGCGCCCGTAAGCGATGTTGTCGCGAATCGAGCGGTGCAGCAGGGATGTGTCCTGGGTAACCATGCCGATGGCGCTGCGCAGACTGTCCTGAGTGACGTGGGCGATATTCTGCCCATCGATGCAGATCTGCCCTTTGTCCACGTCATAGAAGCGCAACAACAGATTGATGAGCGTGGATTTACCGGCACCGGAGCGTCCCACCAGGCCGATTTTTTCACCTGGGCGGATGCTCAAGCTCAGGCCGTCGAGAACCTGGCGTTCGCCGTTGTAATTGAAGCTCACGTTGTTAAACGTCACCGCGCCGCCGTGGGTGACCAGCGTGGCGGCATCCGGCGCGTCCTGCACCTTGGGCCCGCGGGTCAAGGTTTGCATACCGTCCTGCACGGTGCCGATGTTCTCGAACAGCGAGGTCATCTGCCACATGATCCAATGCGACATACCATTGACGCGCAACGCCATGGCGGTGATGGCCGCCACCGCGCCGGTGCCCACAGCCCCTTGGTGCCACAGCCACAAGGCATAACCGCCCGCGCCCATGATCAACGCAACCACCAGTGCCTGATTGACGATCTCGAACTGGCTGACCAGGCGCATCTGGCGAAAACCGGTCTGCTTGAAGTCCTCCATCGCCGCGCGCGCGAAATGCGCTTCACGCTTGGAATGGGAGAACAGCTTGACCGTGGTGATATTGGTGTAGGCGTCCGAAATACGCCCGGTCATGGACGAGCGCGCATTCGCCTGCTCCTGCCCGACTTTGCCCAGGCGCGGCACGAAGTACCCCATGGCCAGGCCGAACAACGCCAACCAGGCAATGAAAGGCAGCATCAGCTTCGGGTCGAAGCCGCCGGCCAGTGTGATAAGCGCGATGAAGTACACACCGATTCCGGGGGCCATCTCGATCAGGGTGAACAGCACCTCGCGCACCGACAGCGCCGTCTGCATGACCTTGGTGGTGACACGGCCGGAGAACTCGTCGGAGAAGAACGACAGGCTTTGTCGCAGCATCAGCCGATGGAAATCCCAACGCAGCCGCAACGGCAGGTTGATCGCCAATACCTGGTGCTGCACCAGCGTGCGCAGCGCTACCAGCCCAATGCTGGTCACCAGCACGATACCGATCCCCCACAGCACCCGGCTTTCCTGCCCGCCTGCATCGCCGCCGGCTTGCCAGGTCGACAGCAGGTCCACCACCTGTCCGAGAAAAGCAAACAACCAGGCTTCGTAGATCGACACACCGGCACTGAGCAGCGCGAGCGCAACGATATAACCCCGGGCACCACGGGTGCAGGCCCACAAAAATCGCGCCAGGCCCTCGGGGGGTGGAGGCGCCTCGTCGGGCGGGAAAGGGTCGAGGCGTTGTTCGAATGCACGAAGCATAGGGTTCTCCAGAACGATCTAGTGCGGGGATTCTGGCATTTAAAGGTTGGCTTGAGGGCGTATCGGGATAGAACCCTGCTCTGCAAGCAGGGTCTGCTCTTGAATCAGATCTCAGGAATACGTCGAATGTCAGCGCAAAACAGTCTTGTCATGCTCGCTCGAGGAGGCTACGCCGCTCGGGGAGTGCTGTATCTGATCATCGGTATCTTCGCGCTGCTGGCAGCACAGGACTCGACAAAACCGAAGGATAGCCACAAAAGTCTGGAAGCATTGCTCAGCCAACCATTCGGCTATTTTTTAATTGGGGTTGTGGTGGCGGGCCTGCTCTCATTTGCCTCTTGGCGCATGCTGCAGGCTACCCGTGATGTCGATCATCATGGCAAAGAACTCAAGGGTTTGGTGATTCGAACCGGCCTGTTTGCCGGAGGCGTCGTTAATGGCGCGCTGGCGTTTTTTGCATTGGGCCTGCTTATAAGCGGCATTAAAAGCTCGGGTAATTCCGGGGGGCAGGCCAAAGACTGGCTGTCCCATCTATTGTCCTGGGAACATTCGAACATGTTGGTTTACCTGATCGCCCTCATTCCGCTTGGGGTCGGTATTGCTCACATCATCAAGGGATGGAAGGCATCGTTCGAAAAATATTTTGAGGCCGATGAAGATGTCATGCGCTACGTGCGCCCCGTATCGCGATTCGGATTGATCGCCCGCGGCGTGGTGTTTTTAGAGATTGCAGTGTTATTGGCCATCAGCGGTTCCACTTATCAAGCCATTGACCCACCCGGCATGAAGGAGGCGCTGGACGCCCTCCAGAACCTACCCGCTGGGTGGTTGCTTTTGATGGTAATGGCCTTGGGGCTGATCGCTTTCTCGGCTTACAGTTTTTCTGAAGCCTTCTGGCGCAAGATCAATATGGATGTGCCGGGGGTGGCGAGAACGTAGCAGGCCACGGCCGTTTGTGGCGGTTTTAGAGACGCGCTTATGCTGTGCGCTCGAATCACCCGGAAAAATCCAAGGCAAAAAAAAGCCCGCATCGCTGCAGGCTTTTCCCTATCTGGCTCCACGACCTGGACTCGAACCAGGGACCCAATGATTAACAGTCATTTGCTCTACCAACTGAGCTATCGCGGAATGCGCCGTATGTTACTGATTGAAAAGGAGAAGTCAAGCATTGCCTGGCAAACGTGAGGATTAATTCCCCGGCCCGCCCGTCAGCGGCTGTTCTGCGGCCAGGTCCAACCAGGCGCGGGCGGCAGGTGGCAAGTGGGCGTTGGCGCGCCAGGCCAGGGCGATGTGCCAATCGGTATGGGGCTCGTCCAACGCGACCAAGGCAATTCCGGCGTGTTGATGCTTGTGCGCCAACATTCGCGGCAGGAAGGCGACGCCCAGGCCAGCCGCGACCAGGTCGACAATAAAATCGATCTGCCCGCTGCGTGCCGTCACGCGGGGGGTTACGCCTTTGCGCTCGCAGGCCGCGAGGATCTTGGCGTTCAGGGCGAAACCGGCTTCGAACAGGATGAAGGGCGAGTCTGCCAGGTCGGTGAAGTCGATACACTCACGCCCTGCCAGGGGATGGTTCATGGGCAGCACGGCGATCAGCGGCTCATTGCGCACCGGTTGATAGTCGAAGCCCTCGTCAATCGGTAACAACAGTGCCGCCAGGTCGACCTCTCCTTCTTCCAGGCATTCGCGCAGGCGCTTGCTGCCGTATTCGGTCAGCTCAATATCAATGTCCGGGTAGCGGCTGCGGTAGGTGGCGAACATGGTCGCAAACAGCACGCCGCAGCCTACCGGTGGCAAGCCGATGCGCAACATACCGCGCTTGAGACCGCGCAGGTCGTTGATTTCGCCGAGCAGGTCGCTGTGTTCGGCCAGCAATACCTGGGCGCGACGGTAGGCAATTTCGCCGGCGGCGGTCAGTTGGTTACGATGCCCAAGGCGGTTGAGCAGCGGCATGCCCAGTTCCTCTTCGAGGGTTTTGACCGCCTTGCTCACGGTGGACTGTGTCAGAGACACCACCTCGGCTGCCTGAGAAAAACCGCCCTGGCGCACCACCTCGACAAAGGCGCGCAGTGTTCGCAGATTCATCGGTATTCCTTTGGCGACTGGAAGCCAGTGATAAAAGTTGTTTTTATCATGCCAGAAGTTCGCTTATGGTGGAGCCACCTTGCCCTGTGGATTGACCGTTGATGATTATTTCGTCCGCCTCCGACTACCGCGCCGCCGCCCAACGCAAACTGCCGCGTTTTCTGTTCGACTATATCGACGGCGGTGCCTACGCCGAGCACACGCTGCGGGCCAACAGCGCGGACCTGGCCGACATCAGCCTGCGCCAGCGCATCCTGCGCAATGTGGATAACCTCAGCCTCAACACCACCGTGCTCGGCCAGAAGCTGGCGATGCCGGTGATTCTCAGCCCGGTAGGGTTGACCGGCATGTACGCGCGCCGTGGCGAAGTGCAGGCAGCCAAGGCCGCCGCCAACAAGGGCATTGCGTTCTGCCTGTCGACGGTGTCGGTGTGCTCCATTGAGGAAGTGGCATCGCAAAGTCCGCAGGCCATCTGGTTCCAACTTTATGTACTCAAGGACCGCGGTTTCATGCGCAACGCGCTGGAACGCGCGCAGGCAGCCGGGGTGACGACGTTGGTGTTCACCGTGGATATGCCCACGCCGGGGGCGCGCTATCGCGATGCTCACTCGGGCATGTCCGGGCCGTACGCGGCCTCGCGGCGCATGCTGCAGGCTGTGACCAAGCCGCAGTGGGCCTTCGACGTGGGCCTGATGGGTCGCCCCCATGACTTGGGCAATATCTCCAAGTACCTGGGCAAACCCACCCATCTGGAAGACTACATTGGTTGGCTGGCCAACAATTTCGATCCGTCGATCAGTTGGAGCGACCTGGAGTGGATCCGCGAATTCTGGAAAGGTCCGATGATCATCAAAGGCATCCTTGACCCCCAGGACGCCAAGGACGCCGTGAGCTTCGGCGCCGATGGCATCGTGGTGTCCAACCACGGCGGCCGCCAATTGGATGGCGTGCTGTCCACCGCCAAAGCGTTGCCAGCGATTGCCGAGGCCGTGGGCGATGACCTGACGGTGCTGGTGGACTCCGGCATCCGCTCCGGCCTCGACGTAGTGCGCATGCTCGCCCTGGGCGCCAAAGCGTGCCTGCTGGGGCGCGCGCCCTCCTACGCGTTGGCCGCCGACGGCCAGCACGGGGTCGAAAACCTGCTGGATATTTTCGCCAAGGAAATGCGCGTAGCCATGACCCTGACCGGTGTGACTTCAATCGAGCAGATTAACGCCGACACCTTGGTACAAGCAGCCAAATAACCGGCGCGGGCCCTCCACACCTGGGGCTGGCCTGCTACAGCGACCATTGATTCGTAAGGTTTTTTATTAAATTAAACGAAGTGGCATGAATCTCGCTCTAACCTGTTCCAAGCAGGTCCAGCGATGACAAGACGTGCGGCGGTGCCCAGGGGTTAAAACCCACTGTAAAGCGGTTTAGACTGTTTCAATGTTTTACGAAACTGACGGAACAGTAAGACCCCGGCACTCGCCACACGCATCGGGCCTGTAAGACTCTTAGAGGCCGAACGGTTATGAAAACACCTACCCAGACCAACGCAATTGATTTCGACACAGCCAAATTGCAACGTCTGGGCTTCGGCCAGCCGCTCCCGCCACCCCGCCGCCCCACTACCGTTGCTCAACTGCGCCAGCAACTGGGCCTGCAATTGCAGACCAGTCTGGAACCGGAGCGCATCCTCAGTGTGTTCTTCCGTGAGATCCAACGCCTGGTGCCCCTGGATGCCCTGCATTATCGTCACGACGCCGCAGACCTGCGCCTGGAGTTCGGCCAGCGCGGCCATCACTCGGTGAGCTACAGCCTGAGCCACGAGGGCGAGCATCTGGGAGAACTGATCTTTCGCCGTAACCAACGCCTGAGCGAAGAAGAACTCGGCCAGCTCGAATCGCTGCTGGCCACCCTGCTCTATCCCATGCGCAATGCCCTGCTCTACCGCGCGGCCACTCGCAGCGCCCTGCGTGACCCGCTGACCCAGACCGGCAACCGCATCGCCATGGATCAGACGCTGCAACGGGAAATCGACATGGCTCGCCGGCACCTGAACCCACTGTCCTTGCTGATGCTGGACATCGATCACTTCAAGCACATCAACGATACCCACGGCCACGCCGCCGGCGATGACGTATTGCGCGAGGTGGCGGCTGTCATCAAGGCGCAGCTGCGTAACGTGGACATGGTGTTCCGGTTCGGCGGGGAAGAGTTTCTGATCCTGCTGTCCAACACCAGCCGGGAGGCGGCGGCGGTGGTCGGGGAACGCCTGCGCAAAGCGACCCAGGCCCAGGACTATTGGGCCGATGGTAAACGGATTGAATTGACGGTGAGCTTGGGCTGCTCGACATTGCTGGCCGCCGAGTCGGCCGAAAGCCTGCTGCGCCGGGCCGATAATGCGTTGTACGTGGCCAAGCGCGAAGGCCGCAACCGCTTGGCAATGGCGGGGTAAGCACCCCGCCACCGCGTTACATCAGGCTTCGCTGGCGACACGCTCCTTGCGCTCGCGCACGGCGGCGCTGGCGAGGCTGACAGGCTTGTCTTTCTCAAGACGCATGCAGCTTTCCAAGAACAGGTACATGTAGTCGTAGCTTTTGCACACGGCCTGGCGCAGTTCCACCTGCAAGGCCTTGCTCGGGTTCATCCCGGCCAGGGTGCAGATGATTTCCAGGGCTTCCCACGGGTGCGCGTCGTCGTACTGGGCGTGCATCTTCAGCCACTTCATTGCCCGTTTGCGCTCCTCCTCAGGAAAGGCCGCGGCGTAGACACCCGTGGAGCAGACCACGGCTGACCATTCCCCAGTCGCCCCTTCGATTGCGTAGTTGGTGGCGGCAATTGCCACGATCAACGAATCGGCCGAGCTGGTATGCCAGCACCAATGGCTCAGTGCATGCAACTCCGGCGGCACATGCTGGGCCTGCAACTCTTCCAGGCTCACCCCATGGGCGTGCGCCCAATTGACCCAGTAGTCGGCATGGTTGAGTTCCACGCGAATATTGCGCATCAGCCAGCGCCGCGCCATATCCTCCCCAGGATGGCGGGCAAACTTAGTCTTGGTGAGGTTCTGTGCCATGTACAGGGCAAACTGTTCTACCACGGGCCAGCCACCGATCAAGTAGTGACGCATGGTCCGCGCGCTGAGCGTGTTGTCGCGCATGCGCTGGTACAGTTCGTGTTCGACAACCCGGCGCTTGCTCTCGCTACAGTCCTGGATCAATTGCTGTGCCCAGGCTGGGTAACTTGAGGCTTCCATCAGCGGGCCGGTTCTGTTGAATGTGTCGATCACTATAAGGCTCCTTTTTAAGTGTGATGTTTACAGACCGGCAAATGTTTCAGCGGAATGTGCCGGGCGCCTTGAATAACAGGGGCTGCGGCCGCACAGGTCGACATTGCAAGCTATCAAAGGTAAACAACTGCGGTCGTTCGATCAGGTAGCCCTGAGCGTAATCCACTCCTATTTCGAGCAGTGCCTGTTCGATTTGGGGTGTTTCGACAAACTCGGCAATTGTGCGCTTACCCATGACGTGGCCGATGTGGTTGATCACTTCGACCATGGCGCGGTTAATCGGGTCGTCCAGCATATCCTTTACGAAACTTCCATCGATCTTCAGGAAGTCTACAGGTAAATGTTTCAGATACGCGAATGAGGACATTCCGGCACAAAAATCATCAAGTGAGAAATGGCAACCTAAGGCTTTGAGTTCATTAATAAAACGAATTGCACTGGCCAAATTGGCAATCGCACTAGTCTCGGTAATTTCAAAACAAATCATTTCTGGCGGGATGCGATAGGAGGCGAACTTATCTCGTAAAAATCCTAAAAAATCGTCATCGCCGATGGTAATACCTGACAGATTAATCGCACACATAGCCATGGGCCGGCCCGGACGCTCGTGCAGGCAGCGGGCAATGATCGCGAACACATTCTCCACCACCCAGCGATCCAGAGAAGTGATCAGGCCATAGCGCTCGGCCGCCGGAATAAAACTCTCGGGCAGGATGATGCGACCGGATTCGTCATGCAGGCGCAGCAGAATCTCGATATGCCCGCTGCCGCCCTCGGTGTGGTTCAAGGCCGCGATTTCTTGGGAATACAGGCAGAAGCGGTTTTCTTCCAGGGCCATGTGCAGGCGCTGCACCCAGGCCATTTCGCCGAAGCGCACGGACAACTCGGAGTCGTCGGCGTGATACACCTGCACGCGGTTGCGCCCCTTCTCTTTGGCCATGTAGCACGCCATGTCGGCAGCGCGCAGCGACGCTTCCAGGGTGGTCGGGGTATGGGAGATATGCACCAGACCGATGCTCACGGTGGTCACGAATGGCCGGCCTTTCCATAAAAAATGCAGGCTTTGCACAGTGTGGCGCAGGCTCTCGGCGATCTTTTCCGCAGCCGCCGGCGGGCAGTTCTCCAGCAAGATGCCGAACTCATCGCCGCCCAGGCGCGCCAGGGTATCGCCCTCGCGCAGGTCCGATTGCAGCAGCGCGCAGATATGCCGCAACAGTTCATCGCCCGCCGCATGCCCGCAGGTGTCGTTGACCAGTTTGAACTGGTCCAGGTCGAGGAACATCAAGGCGTGGCGCCCAACCTGCTGATGCGCCAACGGGTACAACACCTGCTCCAGACGGAATTCGAATTCACGCCGGTTAGCCAGGCCGGTCAGGGCGTCATGGGTCGCCTGCCACGACAGGTTGGCGATGTACTGCCGCTCCTGCGTCATGTCGTGCAGAACCAGCACCGCACCACTGACCCGATCGCCACTGCGAATCGGCGTGCCTACCAAGGTGACTGACACCGTGCTGCCGTCCAGGCGCTGGATGGTCTTGGCATGCTCGCTACCGCCCCTGAGCTGGCCCTTTACGATTTGCTCGATCAGGGTGAAGCCGTCAGGCTGGGCATCGTCGTCCAGCAGGTTGAACAGCGCCGCCAGGGGCAAGCCCTGGGCCTGGCTCGACTTCCAATGGGTGAGTGCCTCGGCCGCCGGGTTCATGTAGGTAATGGCACCGTCGACGTTGGTGGTGATCACCCCGTCGCCAATCGACGCCAGAGTGATCTGCGCCCGTTCCTTTTCCACCTGCAGCGCTGTAGCGAACGCATGGCGCTGGCTCAATAACTTGTGGGTGCGCAACAACGCCAGCACGATCAAGCCCAGGGCAGTGGTCAGGTTGGTGATCAACAGCAGGCGCAGGATCACCCGCGAGCCTTCGCCCAAGGCATCGCTGAAGGCTTTGGCGGCGGGGGTCACGCCGTCGTTGATGGCGGTGATACGGGCCTTCCATTGGCGCACATCGTTGGCGTTGACCTGGTCGGCGCTGATCGCGGCGTGCATCTCCTGGGCCAGGTTATCCAGCTGCACCAGGTAGCCATCGCCCACCGTCCACAACTCGATGGCTTTTTCCAGGTAGCTGAAATGCCGGAAGTTCAGGTACAGCCAGATCACGCTCGACACATCGTCCGGGTGGTTGCCGCCCTTGAGTATTCCCAGGCGTGCGGCATCGAGGTCAGGGGTTGGGCGGTCCAGGGCAACGCGCAGTTCGTGCCCGCCCTGAGGCACGGCGATGGCGTGCTGGTATTTGAGGTAGGTGGCTTCGTCGCGGTTATCGGCGTACAGCGTGAGGTAATAGATGGCGTCTTTCTGGCCCTTGGACCACAGACTCTCGCCGCCCACGTAACCACGCACAGCCGACAGCACATACAGGCTGCCACAGCCCAGCAATGCCTGAAACAGCACGACTGCGATAAAGGGCCACACAATGCCCAGCAGCCGAGGCGTTCCGAAAGTCCGCTTTCGCTTCATGAAGTCCCTTGCATATGCACTGCTCAATACGCACGCTAAAACCCGCTTCCCTGCCACAGCCTAAGCTAAATCAACGTACTTGTTGCAAGTGTCCATAAAGCTTGGCGTAAAGGCCGCCATCGGCGATCAGCTGCTGGTGGTCGCCATCTTCGGCAATGTGCCCGCCATCAAACACTAATACCCGGTCCGCCTGTTTTACCGCCGACAGACGGTGGGCGATGATCAGTGTAGTACGGCCACTGAGAAACCGCGCCAGCGCCTGATGCAAGTTATATTCGGTGGCGGCGTCCAGAGCCGAGGTGGCTTCATCGAGGATCACCACTTTGGGCTCGGCCAGCACCATCCGCGCAATCGCCAGGCGTTGGCGCTGGCCGCCGGAGAAACGCACCCCGGAACGCCCCACCACACTGTCCAACCCCTGAGGCAGGGCCCTGACGGTGGCGTCCAGCTGGGCGATTTCCAGCGCCTGCCAGCAAGCCTGGTCACTGCGTTCGCGGCCCATGGTCAGGTTGGCGCGCACCGTGTCGTTGAACAGCGCCGGGTGCTGCAACACCACCGCGACGTGCTCGCGGATGGTCTCCAAGCCAATCGCCTGCTGGGTCGCGCCGCCAAAACAGATGGAGCCGGCCTGGGGCGTATAAAGCCCCAGCAGCAGTTGCACCAACGTACTTTTGCCGCCGCCGCTGGCGCCGACGATGGCGACTTTCTCACCAGGCGCGATGCTCAGGTTCAACTGATCGAGCACCAACTCTTCGCCGTAACCGAAATCCAGCCCGCGCACTTCGATGCCGACGGTGTCGTGCCCGCTGAACGGGTCTTCGCCGCCGACATACTGCGGTTCATCGGCACGCGCCAAAAGTTCATTGATGCGCGTCAGCGCACCGCCCGCTGCGTAATAGGCGTATTGCAGGTTCAGCAATTGCTCCACCGGGCCGATCATGAACCACAGGTAGCTGAACACCGCGAGCATCTGGCCGATGGACAGGTCGGAAAACAGCACGGTAAGCATCGCCGCCGCACGGAAGATGTCGATGCCGAACTGGAACAGCAACCCGCTGGCGCGGCTGGAGGCGTCGGTTTTCCATTGCGAGTGGATGGCGTAGTCGCGCACTTCCTGGGCGCGCTGGCCGAGCCGCCCTAGAAAGAAGCCCTGGCGGTTGCCGGCGCGTACCTCCTGGATGGCGTCGAGGGTTTCGGTCAGGGCCTGGGTGAAACGCGAGGTGCTGTCGTTTTCGAGTTTCTTCAGGTGTTTGACGCGCTTGCCCAATTGCACCGTGGCGTAGATCACCAGCGGGTTGAACAGCAGGATCAGCAGCGCCAGTTGCCAGTGCATCCACATCAGGATCGCCGAGGTGCCGACCAGCGTCAGCATCGCCACCAGGAAACGGCTCAGGGTTTCGCCAACGAATTTGTCCAGCGTGTCCAGGTCGGTGACCAGGTGCGTGGTCACCGTGCCGCTGCCCAGGCTTTCGTATTCGCCCAGGGAGATGCGTTTGAGCCGTTCGATCAGGCGCACGCGAATACGGTACACGATGTCCTTGGCCAACCGTGCGAACAGCCGCGCCTGCACCACGTTGAACAGCAGCGCGCCGCAGCGCAGCAGCAAGGTCACCAGCAGCATCAGGCCAATGTAGCCGGCGGCTTTCTGCCAACCCAGGGGCAGCGCGTGGTTCATCACCTTGAGCGCGGCATCGCCACGGCCCAGCAGGACTTCGTCCACCAGTAACGGCAACAGCAAAGGGATGGGCACGCTGCACAGGGTCGCCAGCACGGCGACACCATTGGCGATCCACAGGGATTTCTTGTGACGCAGGGCCAGGCGGCGAATTTCCGCCCAGGTCAGTCGGTCGGTGCGCTTGGGCTGCTCGGGCGTGGCGGGCTGGTCATGCACAGGCGCCTCGCTTCAGCCATCGGGCCAGCAAGGGCGACAACTCGGACAGCGGCTGATAACCATTGGTCAGCAGCGCTAACTGGCCGTCGCGCTCGGCCAGCAGCGTCGGGAAACCGGCGATGCCCAAATCCTGCACCCAGGTAAAATCGGCGGCCGTGGCGGCGTGTTGCTCGGCGCGATCGAACTCGCCGGCAAACTCGATACGCGGGATGCCGGCCTGTTCGGCCAGCTCCACCAACACCTTGGCCAGGGTCACGTCGCGGCCTTCGACATAGAACGCCTGCTGGATCAGCCCCAACAGCTTCCATGCGCAATCCGGCGCCAGGCTACGCGCGGTGACGATGGCGCGGCACGCAGGCTCCGTGTCATAGACAAAGCCATCGGGCAGCGCCCCTTCGCGCTTGAACGGCTGGCCGGTGGCGTCGGTGACGGCTTGCCAGTGTTCGAGAATATAGCGCCGCGTGGTCGGTTCCAGCGCCGCGCCGCTGCCGGTGCGCAAGCCGCCCACCACCAGATGTACGTCGACGCCGGCCACTTGGGCCTGCTCTACCAGGGCCTGCGCCACCGGGGCAAAGCCCCAGCACCAGGAACACATCGGGTCCATTACGTAGAGCAGGCGCGCGGACATGGCTCAGGCCTCGGAAGGGGTTTGCTTGTAGTTGTAGCCAATCGGGTGCGGCATGTTGCGGGCCTTGGCCAGCTCAATCTGCTTTTGCCGGTCGATCGCGCTGCGACGGGTTTTCTCCGGCAGCTTATCCCAGCAGTGCGGGCAACTGATGCCGGCCACATAGTGTTCGGATGCGCGGTCGGAGACACTGACCGGTGTACGACAGGCATGACATTGATCGTAGTCGCCTTCGCTCAAGTCGTGGCGCACGGTCACGCGGTTATCGAACACAAAGCAATCGCCCTGCCACTTGGTTTCTTCCTGCGGCACCTCTTCGAGGTACTTCAGGATGCCGCCCTTGAGGTGGTACACCTCATCGAAGCCTTCGCTGAGCATGTAGCTCGAGGCTTTCTCGCACCGAATGCCGCCGGTGCAGAACATCGCGACCTTCTTGTGCTTGGCCGGGTCGAAGTGGGCTTTGATGTAGTCAGGAAATTCGCGAAAACTGGTGGTTTTCGGGTCGATCGCGCCTTCAAAGGTGCCGATGGACACTTCGTAGTCATTGCGGGTGTCGATCAACAACACTTCCGGATCGCTGATCAGCGCGTTCCAGTCCTTGGGATCGACATAAGTGCCGACCTGCTTGTTGGGGTCGACGCCTTCGACGCCCAGGGTCACGATCTCTTTCTTGAGCTTGACCTTGGTGCGGTAGAACGGCTGCTCGTCGCAGTACGACTCTTTGTGGTCGAGGTCGACCATGCGCGGGTCGGTCTTCAACCAGGCGATCAGGCCATCGATGCCTTCGCGGCTGCCGGAAACGGTGCCGTTGATGCCTTCTTCGGCGATCAGCAGGGTGCCTTTGATGCCGTTGTCGACCATCGCCTGCAACAGGGGCTCGCGCAAGGCAACGTAATCTTCGAGGGTGACGAACTTATACAGTGCCGCCACGACAATCGGTTGAGTCATGGGTGTTCTCTCCAGGTGGCTACCCTCGTAAAGGGTGAACCGGATGCAAAAAAACGCGGGCCAGGCCGCGCGGCGCGCATTCTAGCAAAACCCCGGCGGCGCCGCATCGACACTCAGTCGCCGATATTTCCTCGACACCCGCGCGGCATTGGCCGACCTCGGCCGTAAAACCTGCGTGATAGCGTCAGGCGTTGCCCATTGGATCCACTGGTGGGCTCACTGGAAGATCGTTGTCATGCACACTCTAAGCAGTCCTCTGTTGGCCAGACTGCTGGAACGGCCCGCCCCTCCAGGCGAGGGGAAGGTCGACTTCAGCACGGCCCTGCATCAACTCGGCGTTACCAGCGTCTTTGACATTGTGCGCCTGCCCCGCGCCGACTTCATCCGGCAACTGGGCCGCGTCAACGATGACGATGGCGCCCAGGCCTACGACACCGCGCTGGCCTACGCCACCCAGCTGCAATGGCTGTACGAGCTGCAGCCGACCGACGCGCCGCCCGCACGCAGCAAGCGCGAGCTGGACGCGAGCGGGTCATCCCTGCTGGCTGAAGACTGGGCCAATGCCTGCGCGCCCGATGCGCTCGCCGCGCTCGATTCGCCGGTGGCTTATCTGCGCACGCTGTACCTGTTCGCGCGGCAGCTGGAACAGAACGGCGTGGGCACCTGCGATAAAGTCCTGCTGAGCCAACGTCGCCCGGATCTGGAAGCACTGGTGATCGACCACGACAGCACCTTCACCCAGCGCCCCCTGCTGACGCTGGTCGATGACATGCTGCGCAAACACATCAAATACCACCATCCGCGCCAGAAGCTGTATCGCCTGCTCAGTACCCAGCACTACCCCCTGACGCTGCCGTATCACCATCACCACTACCAATGCCGCCTCGGGCTGGACGGCACCCGGCACCGCGTGGGCGAATTGAATTACCGCATCAGCAAACGGCTACCGTTCGATGCCGCCGGCAGCGCGCAATATGGCTGGGTGCAGACGCACAACCCCGATGTGCAATGCCTGTTAAGCGACCTGAACCCCGGACTACAAACGCTCCTGCTGCAACCGCCCCTTGAAGCCGGCACGTTGTTTCAAACCTGCTTCGGCCTGGCTGGCGCACCGCAGACCCTGCAAGCGCTGCTCGACGCCACTGCCCTGAATACCGCCCAGTTGCACGCGTTGCTGGCAGAGGAACGTTTCGCCCCCCATGCCTCCCCCTCGGTCAAAGATATGCCGTTGCCCCTTTACGGGGCTCGCTACGTCAACGGCACCGATGAGTCGCCGATGACAGTGGCGAGTAATAACGCGCAGTTGCTCAATATCACGGATGAGCGCTTCGACCGCCTGCAGCGCATGATTCGCCTGCAACACGGGGTCGATTTGCCATTTGCCGAACTGGATACCTTGATCGTCAGCGCCATGGCCTGTGAACGGCCGATCAACGCCGACCTGCGTATCAGCCACGGCACCCTGCGTGCGCTGGGAGTGTTTCGCTACCTCAATCGCCGCTATGCACTGACGCCCCTGGCATTCAGCGCCTGGCTTGATCGCGTGCCGTTGCAGGCCAGCGCCACTGCGCAGCCGTTGTTCGACCAGGTGTTCAATCCCACACCGGTAGGCAGCCAACCCCTGCCGCTGGACGACCAGGTGTTGGATAGGCCGACCCGCCAGCGCCTGTGCGCCGCGCTCGAACTCACCGACACGCCGAACTCGTTGCACCTGCTGATCGACGCCTGCCCCACCCCGGTGCTGCGTAACCTGGCGACCTACTCGGCGCTGTATCGGCAGGCACACATCGCGCGCACCTTCGGCCTGTCGGTGCAGCACTGCCGACAGTTGGCCGACCTGCTCGGCCCTGCGACGTGGAGCCACTTGACCGCCCCGACCTTGCGCAGCGGGGAACGTGTTGCCGCAGACTTTCTCGACGGGCTTATGCAACTGGATTGGGCCGTCACTTGGCTCAAGGACAGCCACACCAGCGTCCCCCAATTGCGCCAGCGTCTGTTGCTGGAGCCGGTCAGCGAGAACCCGGCCCTGGCGCGCTGGGTCGATTTGCTGCGTCACCCCCCCTATGAACTGCCGTCGGCCTGGCAACTGGCGCCGTTGCCGCAGCCGGCTACCGCCGACAACCTGCCCCCCATCGAATGGGCCGGCGTGCTCGCCCAGGCGTTCGGAGCGTCAGCGGACCTGTCCCAACCTCGACAACCCTCGCTTGCCCTGGACCAGGCGATTGCGGCCTTGAGCCTGAGCCCGGTGCCCGCCCAGGACGCAGTCCTCAAACAGCAAGCCAAGGATCGACTGACGCCCTGGCTGCAACGCATCGCGGACAAAGGCCAACGCGTGTGCATCCAGCAGTTCCTGGATACCCCGGTGCCGACGCCCTACAGCAAGGAGCTCACGCTTTACTACAACCAGTTCCTCAACAGCGCAAAAACCCCGCCCGCGCTCAAGCACCTGATCCTGCTGGCGCCGGATGTCACCACACTGCTGGCCTTGCCGATGAACGACACGTCATTGCGTCAACTGCTGCTCAACCCCCATTGGCTGGACCGCGCGCTGGCGCCGTCGACCCTGCTCGAACTGAACCTGGGCACTCTGTATTTATTGCAGCGCTTCAAGGCGTGCTGCGACACCTGGGGCCTGACCCAGGACGAGCTTCTGGACTTCTTTCGGCGCGCCAACGGCAATGGCGCGCAGCCACTCGACACACAACTGAGCCACTGGCTGGGCTGGAGCGAAACAGAACTGCGGGTGCTCACCGATACCTTGCCCACCGGGCGTGTCACGGCCATGGATCAGTTGGATTGGATCCTGCGCTGCCACCAAGCGTGCGCCGCCACGCGCCTGCCCTGCCAGGCCCTGCTGGACGCAAGCCACCTGAGCCTCTCCAGCGACTTCAGCCAATGGAAGGCCCTCGGCGAAGCGGTCATTGCCGCGCGCCACTAAGGGCCGCTTCCCACCCGGACTCAAGGAACGACTATGTCTGAGCCCCTCGAACACCGTCTCAACGAAGCCCGCCGCGATGCCATGCTCGGCTTCTACCTGGCGCATTGCATCAGCGCCCCGTTGAAAACCACCCTGCGTACCCCAGAGGATCTGTACGACTATTGGCTGCTGGATGTGCAGGTCAGCCAGGCCGTGCCGAGCAGCCCGGTGGCCAGTGCGATCACCAGCCTGCAGCACTACATCAACCGCATCCTGGGCGGGCTGGAACCGGGCTACGAAACACAGGGCCCGTTGCCTGACGAAGCGCGCGCTTGGCAAGACAGCCTGCGCACCTACCCGCTGTGGAGCGCCAGTCAGCAACTGCGTTACCAGCCCCACCACTTCCTCGACCCCACGCTGCGCGAGGACAAGAGCGCCAGCTTCGAGCAACTGGAAAACGACCTCAACCAGCACCGGCTGCAACCGGCCACGGTGCAAAGCGCCGTGCAAGGTTACCTGGCACGGTTCGAACACATCGCGCGCTTACAGACCCTCAACGGCTACATCGATGGCGACGTGCGACAACTGGACACCAGCACCTATTACTTTGTCGGCAAGTCGGTCAGCGACGACCTGTATTACTGGCGCTCGCTGGACCTGTCCAAGCGCTCCAATGCCAACCCCAGGGCGCCCGCGCCTCGGGCATGGAGCGATTGGAAGCCGATCAACCTGACGTTTTCCGCCGACACTCCGGCCCACAGTGTGCGGCCGGTGCTGTTCAATCAGCGCCTGTTTATCGTATGGGCCGAGTGCATCAAACCGGCGCCGTATCACGCCGTGCACGGCCCGGTAAACGACAATGGCGAAGACGAGGACGACGATGATAAACAGCGCCACGCCGAATGGCTCAACAGCCGCTTCGTGAAGTTGCGCCTGTGTTTTTCCTATCAAAAACGCGACGGCAGTTGGAACCTTCCCCAGGTGGGCCTGGAGGAACATTGCGTCACACGCGGGATCAATGCGCTCACCCCCGAACAACTCAAGCGCATCACCCAAACCATTGCGGTGGTCGACAGTCGCAGCCCCCAAAGTCTGTTCCTGGGTATACGCGCCAACACGTTGAACCATGGCGGCGAACAGCCGGGGGAGTTCTTCCAAGCCATCAGTGTCGATCAGGCACTGGACGTCAAGGTGGTGGCGTCCGCCGGCAGCCCGGGGCGTTACAAGATCGTTCCGGGCTCGGCCGTTGCGTTGGAAACCATCCGTCTGCTGGAGGCTTACGAGTCCACGCAGAACACACCGTTGCAGACCGCCCTGCTCGGAGGGCTCGACGAAGCCAATGTGTTTTCCAGCGCCTTGCTGCCGCCGTTCGCCCACCGTTACTTCGGGTTGTTCTTCGATATCAACAAAGACAGCCTGCAATTCAAGGCCAGCCTGACGGATGACTACACCGAGCCCGTGCTGACCCTGACACCAGAAGGCTCGCCCCAAGCCCCCTTGAAAACCTGGGATTTCGAAGCCAGAAGCCAGGACATCCTCGACGCCGACAGCATCAGCACCACGTTCGACCCGATCACCAACGAAGTAGTATTCACCTCGAAAACCGCCAAGCGCTTTTTGCAGACCTACAAGGTCACCCTCAAAACCCGGCATGCCGAAGCGAGCATTACCTTGGTCACCGAGTCAGCCATGCACGATTCGGCCATGGCCGATGTCGAGTTGAGCGAGGGCTCGGCCATCATCCTGGACAGCACGATCGTCTCGGACGTCGACGTCACGCACTACGCGATGTTTTTCAAAAACCCCAAGACCGGCAAGACCTTCGCCAATGCCATCTATGACAAAGGCAGCCTGTTGCTCACCCTGACGGGCCAAGCGAAGGCCGCTCAGGATTGGCGCGCCGGGCAAGACGGGACCAAGAACATCACCGAGTATTCGCTGGAAGGCAAATTCATCGCCAAGAATGCCTTCCTGCATTTATATGCCCATGCGCAGGACAACGTGCTGGCAATCCTCGACCGCTACAGTGACTACGGCCTGCCGGGCGATCAATCCTCCAGCAAAAAACTGCACTTCGTGAATGACTTGCGATTGGTGTACAGCAGCGCGTCGATGCCCATCCGGCTTTATCGCCACGTCATCATGCAGTCCCGGCTCAAGGACCGGCCCACCCCGCACGCGATCAGCAACAACACTGCGCAGATCCTTAACTTCACCGACAGCGAACACGAAAGCCTGGCCGGCTCGGCACCGGAGTTGCCGGTCGGGCACGTCACGACCACACGGATCAAACTGCCCAGTGGGCAACCGTCCTCGGCGGTCACGGTGATCCACGGCGTGATTACCCTGGAGAGCCAAGAGGATGGCGCACGGGTGCTGGGGTATGCGCTCAAGGCCGTCACCTGCACCCTCAGCCACTCCCTGAGCGTTACCCAACCGGCCCGTTCCCCGCGGATCAGCTCCCTGCGCGAGGAAAGCGGGGAGCGCCTCGAAGTCCTCGACTTTTCCGCGAGCCTCAAACCGTCGCTGCCGGCGATCCCACTGAACAGCCGCCTCGCCAGCCAACTGTTCAAGACCGCCACGGCCGCGCTTGATCCGCCGCTTGCCTGTGGTTTCACAGCGGTTGACGGGGTTGCAGCGCAATCGGCGGACTTCCACGGAGCGCACGGCCAGTACCTGCGGGAGCTGTTGATCTACGTGCCGTGGACCATCGCCCATCAGCTCAACCGGCAACAGCAATACGCCGAAGCAGAACGTTGGCTGCACGGGCTATACAACCCTCGCCAGCCGCATACCGGCACACTGAGCGCGCTGACAGCCGCCCCTGTGGAGCTGAGTTACGCCTGCATGCAGCCCGAGCAGCCCCATGAGCTGGCCCTGAGTTTTCCGCGTTACCTGCGCAAGGCATTGCATTTGCTCAATGTGGATATCCTGATCAACCGCGGCGACGCGGCCTATCGTCAGTTAAGCCCCGACAGCCTGGCCGAAGCCAAGCTCTGGTACCGCCAGGCGCAGCACCTGCTGGGCACGCGCCCGACGCTGACCCGCGCCGATACTTGGACCCCGCGCGCCCTCGGTGACCTGGCCAGTACCGCAGCGCTGGCCATACGCGCGCTGGAGCACCGCCCGGAGTACTTGCGCTCGTTGTCGCGCCAGTGTGTCACCTTCGGCCAGCGCGCCTGGCTTATGGACAGCCCCTACCTGCAACGTCCTTTAAGCCCGCAACAGGTGGCGCGTTGGGACACTCTGGACGCGCGCCTGCACGGCTTGCGCACCCACTTGGACATCACCGGCAAGCCGTTGCGCCCGTCGTTGTTCGCCGCGCCTTTAGCGCCTGCCGCGCTGCTCGCGCGGGCGGCGCACAGTGCCATGGGTGGCGCCGAGGCACCTTTGACGACGCGCCCGGAAGTCGGCCACTACCGCTTCCAGGTCATAGCCGGGCACGCCATGAATGCGGTCGACAGCCTGGCGCAGTTCGGCGCCACGCTGCTGGCGCTGATCGAACGCAAAGAGCAGGCGCACCTGCTCGACGTGCAACAACAGCAGGCTTGGGAGCTGGCCAGCCTGGTGGTGACCCAGCATACCCAGGCGCTGGCGATCGACGAAAAAAACCGCCAAGCCTTGCTGCACAGCCGTGCGGTGATCAAGGGGCGCCTGGACTTCCTGACCCAACGGCTCAACGAAGGCATCAGCGCCGGTGAAATCGCCGCCGGCCAGCAGTACCTCGAAAGCGCCGCCTGGGAGCGCAAAGTGGCCATCGCCGGCATGGGCGCCGGTGCCGCCATGCTGGCGCCGAACATTTTCGGCACCGCCTTTGGCGGCATGCGTTTTGAGGGATTGTTTCAAGGCTATCAGGCGTTCGCCCAGGGCGAGGCCAACGCTGCCCGCGCCAACGCCAACGAGCTGGAGCGCACCGAGCAGTTCAACCGGCGCGCCCAGGACTGGGCCCATGCCGAGCAACAAGCGCGCCTGGAACTGGCGCAGATCGACGCCTTGCTGCATACCCAGGCCGAACAGGAAAAAGCCACCCGCCTGCACCTGCGCAGTGCCCAGACGGCCCTGGCCCAGGCCCAGTCGACCTATCAACTGCTGAGCACCCGCACCGCCCGGGCCCAGCTGTATGAGTGGCTCAATACACAGTTGGGCACTTTCTATTACGCCCTGCATGACAGCGCCCAATCACTGTGCCTGGCCGCCGAAGCGTGCTGGCAGTACGAAACCGCCGAACAGCGCACGTTCTTTTCAGCAGACAGTTGGCGCCAGGCCCACCACGGCTTGCTGAGCGCCGAAGCCTTGAAGTTGAACCTGCTGCGCATGAATGCGGCGTACCTGCAACATACGCCGAGGGAGCTGGAGATCAGCAAAACCGTGTCGCTGCGCCATCGCCTGATCGAGTGCGGGGTGATGGTCCCGCAGTTAAGCCCGAACACCTTGCCCACCAAGACCTGGGCCGATCACAAAGCCGCGCTGGTGCAGCACGGCACCTTGTGTTTCGAGCTGACCAGAGCGTTGTTCGATGAGGATTACCCCGGCCACACCTTGCGCCGCATCAAGCAGGTCAGCCTGTCATTGCCCGGCACCCTGGGGCCCTACGAGGACATCAAGGCCACCCTGACCCAAACCCGCAACGAAGTGGATAGCGCCAGTGGCGGCCCGCGTACCGAATGGCGCGCGCGCCAGCAGATCGCGTTGTCGCGGGGGCTGGACGACAACGGCCAGTTCAGCCTCGACTTCGATAACGACCCGCGCTACCTGCCGTTCGAATACACCGGTGCCGTGTCCTCCTGGCGCCTGGATTTTCCCCATCCGCAACGCCAAAAAAACCTGCTGGAATCGATCACCGACATCATTGTGCATGTGCGCTACACCACCCGACCTGCGAGGAGCGACGCATGAGTACCCCCGCTAATCCATCGCCTATCCAACTGCCGACGCTGCCCAACAGCGGCACACCACCAGGCGCCGCCAAGGGCTGGGCGCCTGTCGGCGCCGACGGTGTCGCGCGCCTGGAGATCGCGCTGCCGATCAGCCCCGGTCGCGGCTACGCACCGGCACTCGCCCTCACCTACCGTAGCAACGCCGGCAACAGTGCGTTCGGCTTCGGTTGGGACGTCAACGTCGCGGCCGTGACCCGTTGCACCCGGCGTGCCGTGCCGAGTTATACCGAGGCCGACACCCTGCTGGGGCCGGACGCCCAGGCATGGATGCCCGAGTGCGACGCCAACGGCACGCCGGTGCAGACCCAGCGCGACACCTTCAATCAACAGGCGCTGGGCACGACTTACACCGTTACCCGCCACTTCCCCAGGGTGGAAAGCGACTTCGCGCGCATCGAACATTGGCACTCGGCCCTCGACCCCGCCGGCTTCTGGCGGGTGCAGGCCAGCGACGGCACCCAGCACCTGTACGGCAAAACCCTCGCGGCGCGCATTGCCGACCCCGAACACCCCACGCATGTGGCGCAATGGCTGCTGGAGGAAAGCCTCAATGCGCACGGCGAACATATCGGCTATCGCTATCAGGCCGAAACCGATACCCGCACATTCCCCCATGACAGCCGAGCCCAGCGCTATCTGTACAGTGTGTATTACGGCAATGTCAGCGCCCGGGAAAAAGCCACGCCGTACCTGTTCAAGACCGACGACCTCTCGCGCCAAGCCTGGCACTTTCATCTGATATTCGACTATGGGCAGCGCAGCGCCGCTTTCGACCAGGTGCCTACCTATGCGCCGACCACTGACTGGGCCGTGCGCCAGGACCCGTTTTCCCGCTACGCCTACGGTTTTGAACAGCGCACGTTGCGCCTGTGTCGACAAATCCTGATGTTTCACGCGTTCCCCGACGAGCCGGGCATGGGGCCCGACCCAGTGTTGGTCAAACGCCTGCTGCTCGAACATCACGTCGGCCGCAATGGCTTGACCCAGCTGATGGCCACCCACGAGCAGGCGGTGGATGCCCACGGCACGCTCAGCTATCAACCGCCCCAGGAATACCTGTACCAGAGCGTCGCATTGAAGCTGGACAGCACACGTTATCGACCGTTTGAGGCGTTCCCCGGCCATGGATACCAGTTGCTCGACCTCTACGGCGAAGGCGTGCCGGGGTTGGTATACCGCACTGACCACGCCTGGTATTACCGCGCGCCCGTGCGGGCCGTGGACGCCGCCGACGCCGATGCCGTCGGTTACGGCCCGGCCCAGACGTTGCCGGTCAAACCGGAAATCGGGCCGTCGCGCCCGCGCGTCCAGGCGTTGCTGGATGTGGATGGCGACGGCCGCCCGGAGTGGGTTACGGCGCAACCGGGCATGCGCGGTTTTTTCCGACTTGACCCACACCCGGACGAAGCGCGTTTTATCCCTTTCGAGGCATTGCCCGTGGAGTTGCTGCACCGCGACGCGGTGTTCGCCGACTTGATGGGCAGCGGCTTGGCCGACCTGGCGTTGGTGGGTCCGCGCAGCGTGCGCCTATATGCCCATCAACAAGCTAAGGGCTTTGCCGCCGGCATCGAGGTGGCGCATGTGGTCGAGGACGATGACTTGCCTTCATTGAGCCCATCACCCAGCGATTGGGTGGGCTTCAGCGATGTGCTCGGCAGCGGTCAGCCGCACCTGGTGCGCATCCGCCACGACGAGATCAAGTGCTGGCCCAACCTGGGCCGTGGCCGCTTCGGCAAGGGCCGGGTGCTGGCCACGCTGCCGTTCCGGCATAGCGCGTTCAACCCGGCCAATGTGTTGCTCGCCGACTTGGACGGCTGCGGCGCCAGCGACCTGCTGTACCTGACCCCCGATGCCGTGCGCATTTACCTTAACCGAAGCGGCAATGGGTTCGCCGCCACGCCGTTGCTGTTGCCCTGGCCTGCCGGGGTGCAGCACGACGAACGCTGTCAGGTCAGCCTGGCGGATGTACGCGGGCAGGGTTTTGTCAGCCTGGTCATCAGCGTCATGCACCCGCGTCCGCGTCACTGGATCTACGACTTTTTCGACGCCAAACCGGGACTGCTGCGTTATACGTGCAATAACCTGGGCACGGTGGCCCAGGTGAGATACCGCAGCAGCGCCCAGGAATGGCTGGACGAGAAAAAGGAGCTTAAGGACGCCGGAACGCGTCCCGTCAGTCGGTTGCCGTTCACTTTGGACGTGGTCAAACAGCACATGCAGCACGACGAGATCACCGGTAACACGCTGACACAGCACTTGAGCTATCGACAGGCGTATTACGCCGCCGACGAACGTGCATTCCACGGCTTCGGCCTAGTGCTGCAGCGGGACAGCGACCTCCCCGTCGGCGGTTTGCTGAGCAAGCGCTGGTTCCACACCGGCCAGGCGCTCGACATGCCCCGCGACGGCTACAGCACCCACGACCCTGACGAAATCACCCTGGGCCCGACCTTACTCGGGCAGCCCACCACGCCCAACACGGCGCAGCCCACCGACCACCGAGACCGCCTGATCACGGCCCCCACGCTCCAGGAACGGCGCGAGGCCGCCTATGCGCTCAGGGGCCTGCCACTGCGGGAGGAACTGTTTGCGCTGGATGCCGCCGACGGCGTGCCGTTTTCCGTGCAGCAGCATCGCTATCTGGTGCGCCGCTTGGCCCCCGCACACGGCGCACAGCCCTGGGCACGGCTGCTGCCGCTGAGGCTGGAGAACGTGGAGTGCCGCTACGAACAGGTGCGCGACGATCCGGTGTGCCAACACCAACTCAACCTGCGCTGGGACGCCTATGGTTGCCCGGTGCACAGCGTCACGGTGCACCACGCGCGGCGAAAAACCGCCGACGACACGCCGCCGGCACACCTCACCGATCCCCACGCCCAACAATGGTGGCGGGATACCCACGACAGCGCGCAACAGCGTTATTACCTGAGCGAAACCCTGAGCCAGTGGATTCATCACGATCAACCGGATCAATGGCGCCTGGCCCTGCCCTATCGCCATCGCACCAATACCTGGACTTTGCCCAAGGGCGAAGCGGCGCACGGCCTCACGGATGCGGCCGTGCGCTATGAACGCTTTATCGACCGCCACAGCGGGCCGCTGGGGCCGCAAGCACCGCGTGAACTCAGTGGCTTGTCGGTACAGCACTACCGCGAGCCGGGCGGCAAGGGCAAAACCCTCGCGCCGGGGGTCGCCACGTTCCAAGCCCTCAGCGACTACCTGGAAACCGCCGAACTCGATCCCCAAGCCCTGGCTGCGTACAGACAGATCCCCAGCCTGCCGGGCCAGCCGACTTGGGACACCGACAGCCAATTGCAGGACCTGGGCTACCAGCCCATGGCGGTGTTTTTTTTCGCCAACGCGGCGGAACAAAGTGCGCCACCGCGCCTGTGGTCGGTACGCCGGCAGTTCCCCCGCTACCTGAGTGCCAAGCGCTTTTACCGCCTGCGCAGTTGGCGCCTGACCGAGGATGCGGGTGAAACCACGCTGGATTACGACCCATATTGGTGTCACGTCAACCAGATCACCCAAGCAGACGGTTGCGTGACCCAGGCCACTTACGATTACCGCCTGCTGCTGCCGGTCAAGGTGGTGGACCCCAACGGCACACAGCAGGAGGTGCGCTATGACGGCTTCGCGCGGGTAATGGTCAGCAGTATTCACGGACAGGAGGCTGGCAAAGCTGTGGGCTTTGCGTCGTTGTCCTCCCTCGGCCATACGCAGGCGCTGCCGATGGCCCAGGTGATTCAAAAGCCCGAGACCTTACTCGGCGGCGCCGCCAGTGCCTGGGTGTATGCGCCATTCAGTTGGATGGGCACCGTTGCCCAGGCCGACCTGCGCCCATCATGGGTGAGCCAGAACTACCTGCTGCCGGGCGGGCAGATCCGCGCCACCGCCCGGCTGCGTCTGAAAAAGATCGGCGCGGCCGCCAGTCAGGAACAGCAGGCCCTGTACCGCTTGATCAACCAGGCGCAGCGCGAGCCGGTGCATTGCCTGATGCTGCAGGCCGATCGTTACCCCGACGACCAAGCCAGGCAGATTCACCAACGGCTGACCCATTGGGACGGCTGGGGTCGCGCACTACAAAGCAAACAGAAGACCGAGCCCGGCCTTGCCCACGCCGTGGCGGCGGACGGCACATTGATCGCGGAAAACCAGCGCCTCCAGCAGGTCAGCGCCGATCCGCGCTGGCGCGTCAGTGAACGGGTCGAATACAACCCGCGAGGTTTGCCCATCCGCGTATACCGGCCGTATTTCGCCGACCGGCCTGGTTTTATCGACGACGCGTCACTGCGCAGCTTCGGCGTATGCGACCAGCACGTCTACGATGCAACAGGCCGCCTGGTGCGCACGCTCAACGCCAACGGTTCGCTCACGCGCAGCAGCTATTGGGCCTGGTACACGGTCAGCGAGGATGAAAACGACACCGCCGAGCCGTGAGCCGCGCGGCTGCCAGGGGACCGGACAAGTCCTTGGCAGCCACGCCTGGCATCAGCGCCGGTGCGGCTGACGCACGCCTTCCACGCGATAGTGGCTGCCGCCCAAGTGCCTGAACATCAAACGGTAGGCGCCACGCCCGCGCGTCGCGGCATAACCGTGCAGGTCCGCCGACCACAGGCGATCTTCGTGCTGATGCCAGTGAATCGCGCCAAACCGACGTTCGCGCAGGTGGCTGAGGGTCAGTGCAATGCTGCGCCCGGCACGGCTACGGGGGTCGATATCGGCCACGGATGCGCTGTCGATGCGCATCACCGGCAGCGCGGCAGAGCTGGCCGAAGGCGTCATGCCCGGCACTGCGGCGCTGGACTGCCGGCCTCGGCGCACACGTCCGCCGCTCGCCGCCTGCGTCGTCGCGACGACCTCGAAGGTGCCGGCCCCCCCTTGCGCAGCGCCGGTGGAGGACAACGCCCGAGCGGAGCCACGCAACACGAGTGTGCTGAACCCCATGCGTCTCATCTCGGGGCCGGGGTTACGCGTATCCGTCAGCAAGGTATCGACCCGACCGGTTCTATCCACCGGCCCCACATAACCCAATACGCGGTCTTCCTTCACCGACAAATAAATCGAAACGCCCTCTTCACCATGGCGGCGCTCATACGCGAAGTTGACCAGCCGCTCTGTTTCTTGGTGGCTCAAACCCGCCTGCTGGGCCAAGTCGAGGGCCAGTTCCGTGACCGACCGGGCGAACTGTTGCTCGGCCTCCTCATCTGCCCTGGCCATGGCCTGGGGTTGCATTTCACGGTAACCGCGCAGACGACTGGCGCCGAACAACAGCCCTCCGATCAGCGCGCCCACGGCTGCGCCGCTGGCCGCGTCGCCGTGCAACGTCCCGGCACTCAATCCCATCAAGGCAAACAGCAACAGGATGATCAGCCCGCCCACTATGCGTGTGGTTTCCGCGGCGGCCGGCTGAAGGCCCATCACATCGACAAGCGTAACGGGGTTGTTATTGGCCATCAGGTAAGGGTTCGAGCCGTCGCCAGCGCCCGCCGGGTCGGGGTTGATCCAGCGCTGCAACCACGGCGCGTAGTAGCGAAAACCGTAATAGTACAAACCGCTGGCATCGCGCTCTTTGCCGCAATAACGCCGGCTTTTCTCGTGCCCCTCCAAGGCATTGCGCGACGCCCACCACGCCGTGCCGCCAAACGGAAAATAGCTCTCCTGGCTGAGCAACTGCGCCTGTTCGTCCAGCTCCAGCGTATGGCTGGATTGATGGTCCGTCAGGCAAAAGCGCAACGCTTCATGGCCGGCGCCCGCCTCCGGCCCCTGCTCCCATTGCAGCACCTCGACCGCGCACGGCCCCGCCTCGACGCGCAGCACATTCAACTGTCGGGACGGGCTGTGGCGGACCTCCAGGCCCGGCAAGTAATAGACTCGCGCCGTTTGCCGCTGCCCGGCGACTTGGCGATGGATAAGCTTGAGGGCGCGCTGACCATCGCTGGCATAGACGTAGGTTTCTTCATCGTCGGGCTCGGCCTCGCGTTGCACGAGGGTGACCTTGGCCAATTGGTTACGCACGTTCCAATGCATCGGCTGGCCCCGCGCCAACCATTGCTGGTTGCCATTGGCATCAAAACCCTGGGCCGAACTTTCGTCGCGCAGCCCACGGTTGCTGTTATCCGCCACCTGCAAGGTGCGTGTGTAACCGCTGCCAGTCGACGGCGCATGGCGCAACCGGGTCAGGTTGCCGGCGGCGTCGTACTCATAGCGCTGGGTGTAATTGCGCCACAGGCCGCTGTCGGTCGCGCCGAAAGACACTTGCGCCGGCAAACCCGGGCCGATGCTCGCCACCGCGCTTTCACGCCCCGTGGCCTGGATCAACTGGTACAGCGAATCGTAGGCATAGTGACTTGAGGCCTCGATTTGAGTATTGCTGTGCCACTGCGTCGGTTGCGCCTGATCCAGCAGGCTGACCACGTTGCCGACCGGGTCGTAGGCGTAGCGCAGGTCCTGCAAAAGCGCCGAAGTCTCCCCCGCGCGCTGCGCGGTCAAGCGTTGCAAGCGGCCATCCTCGACGCCGTAGTGCGCCTGGCGGCTCACCCCGTTGCCCAGCAGCGCCGATTCCACTTGGCCGGCGGCGTTATAAACGCAGCGCTTGATCAAGGCTTTGCGCGTGCCGTCCTTGAAACTGAGACTGCTTGTTTGCAATTGCCCGTCGGCGCCATACAGGAACTGCCGGCTATTGCCCCTGGCGTCGATCTGCTCCAGCGTGGCGCCCAATGCATCGAACCGCCAGCGCGTGGTGTAGGCCTGGTTTTGCAGGAGCCCATCCTGGGCGGCGGCGACCTGGGGCCAGTCGACGTCAGCGCCGAGCTGGCAAAAACGCCGGGTCTGGCTGAGCACCTGGCCCCCCATCCCGTACGCGTCAAACACCTGGGTGCCCGCCGGGTCGGCATGCCGCAGCAGGCGGCCATTGCGGTTCAAGGCGCGATGTTCTTCGGTAGGCGCGGCGTAGACCAGCCGCTCGACACAACGCGGTTGCGCATCCGTGGCGGCTTGCTCGAACACCGCCACCGGACGCAGCAGCGCATCGTACTCATGCCGCTGATGGGCGCCGCGCCCATCCCACGCCTGCACCACCTGCCCGGACGGCGCGGCCAGCAGCAGGCGCAGGCCGGCGTCCACGTCCTGACGCCGCACTACCGCGCCGGACAGGCTGTAGAGATAACGTTGGTTGGGTTGGGTTTGCAGGCGCGGGTCCCACTGCTCCAGCACAAAACCGTTGGCACTGTGGACAGCACGTCGCACGCGGGGCGTGGGCGCATCCTCGGCACTGGCACGGTGGTAAGCGACGTTGCGCACTGGCAGACCACGGGGGTCGAACGCCGTCAGCGAGGGGGTATTGCGATGAAGTGAAGCAGGCATGACTCATGACTCCAAGGACACAATGGTCACCTGAGCCTAGGGAGCCTGAACGGGGAGCGGCGGTAGCCGGGTATGTGGGCTTCAACCGGTCAACACCGGTTGAAGCCCGCCACATTACGCGTGCCCGCCAGCGCAGGTCGGCGAGGCCGGCGCTGCGTCGATGGTCGCCCATTCTTCGGGCGTGTAGGTGTGCAGCGCCAGCGCATGAAACTCGCTCATCAGGTCACCCAATGTGGCGTAGACCTTTTGATGGCGCTTGACGCGGTTAAGCCCGGCGAACTGCTGGCTGACCAACACGGCCTTGAAGTGGGTCTGCAACCCACGGCTGTGCATATGGCTTTCGTCCAGCACGCTCAGGTGATCCGGGGCCAGGGCGGCAAGCGCCGTTTCGATACGCTGTTGCATAGTCATTGCTGCTTACTTCTTCTTGGCCGGTGCGGCTTTTGGGGTCAGCTCGTTGGTCATGTCTTCCAACAGCTTGTTGACCACCGGTACGGCGCTTTCCAGTTTGGCCTGGGTCATCTGAGCCGATTGCTGGGTCAGCTGCGGCATTTTCTCCAGGACTTTCTTACCCAGCGGCGACTGGTAGAACGCGACCAGGTCCTTGAGTTCGGATTCGCTGAAATTGGTGGTGTAAAGCTTGACCATGTCCGGCTTGAGCTTCGGCCAACCGATGGCCTGGTCCAGGGCGGCATTGGCCTTGGCCTGGTAGCTGTCGAGCACCGATTGCTTGGCGGCGGGCGCCTTGGTCTGCTCGAAACGCTGGGCGAACATTTGCTGCACTTGCATGTACACCGGGGTACCCAGCTTGTCGGCATGGGCCAGGGTCAGGAAGGCTTCGGCACTGGCGTTGTGGCTGGCGGTATCGGCAAAAACCTGGCCGCTGGCGCAAACCAGAGCAACCGCGGTACAGATGGCACGAAGACGAGTCATCAAGTTTCCTTTCTAGCTGGCGAGGTAGAACCCCAAGGGCGACCATTCTGCGCCTAAAAAACCTCGCGGCTCAACCCCACCCCTTGTCAGGCCCGGTTTTGTGGGGCGCAGACGCCAGTGAAAAAAAGTTTGTGGAACCCATCTGCATGCCCAGGGCCTAAACTGACCTCTCTCGACTGGATAAGGAGGATGCACGATGAGCCGTATCGAAACCGACAGCCTGGGCGACGTAGAGGTGCCTGATGACGCCTACTGGGGTGCGCAGACCCAGCGCTCGCTGGTCAATTTCGCGATTGGCGAGCAACGCATGCCCCTGGCGGTTCTACATGCCCTGGCCCTGATCAAGAAAGCCGCGGCGCGGGTCAACGACCGAAATGGCGACTTGCCCGCCGACATCGCGCGCCTGATCGAACAGGCCGCCGATGAGGTGCTCGACGGTCAACACGACGATCAATTCCCCCTGGTGGTGTGGCAGACCGGCAGCGGCACCCAGAGCAACATGAACGCTAACGAAGTCATCGCCGGCCGCGCTAACGAGCTGTCCGGCAAGACCCGTGGCGGCAAGAGCCCGGTCCACCCCAACGACCATGTGAACCGCTCGCAAAGCTCCAACGACTGCTTCCCCACAGCCATGAGCATCGCCACCGTGCAGGCGGTGCATCAACAACTGTTACCGGCGATCACCTACCTGTCCGGCGGCTTGGCGGAACTCTCGGCGCGGCATATGAACCTGGTGAAGACCGGCCGCACCCATATGATGGACGCCACGCCGATCACCTTCGGTCAGGAAATCTCGGCGTTCATCGCCCAGCTCGACTATGCCGAAAGAGCTATCCGCAGCGCCCTGCCCGCCGTGTGCGAGCTGGCCCAAGGCGGTACGGCCGTGGGCACCGGGCTCAATTCCCCTCAGGGGTTCGGCGAGGCAATGGCTTCCGAGCTGGCGGCGCTGTCCGGGTTGCCGTTCGTTACCGCGCCCAACAAGTTTGCCGCGCTGTCCGGCCATGAGCCCCTGGTGACCTTGCACGGTGCGCTGAAAACCCTGGCCGTGGCGCTGATGAAGATTGCCAACGACCTGCGCCTGCTGGGCTCCGGCCCGCGCGCCGGGCTGGCCGAGGTGAAACTGCCGGCCAACGAACCGGGCAGTTCGATCATGCCGGGCAAGGTCAACCCCACTCAGTGCGAAGCGTTGTCGATGCTGGCGTGCCAGGTGCTGGGCAACGACGTGACCATCGGCATCGCAGCAAGCCAAGGGCACTTGCAGTTGAACGTGTACAAGCCGGTGATCATCCACAACCTGCTCGAATCGATCCGCCTGCTGGCCGATGGCTGCAACAACTTCCAGGAGCATTGCATCGCCGGGCTTGAACCGGATGCTGGGCAGATGGCCGAGCACCTGGAACGCGGTTTGATGCTGGTTACTGCGCTCAACCCGCATATCGGCTACGACAAGTCGGCGCAGATCGCCAAGAAAGCGTACGCCGAGGGCCTGACGCTACGGCAAGCGGCGCTGGACCTGGGCTACCTCACCGACGCCGAGTTCGACCAGTGGGTGCGCCCGGAAAACATGCTGGAGGCGGGGCATTAAGGCGCCATGCGCAATCGCCGGGCCTTGAGCCCGGCGAACAAGGACGGCGCCAGGGCAACCGCCGCCGAGCCCAATACCACCACCACCGCGCCGAAATAGCCGAGGGCGTTGATCTCTTCGGCCTGCACATAGTCGGGCCACAGCCACGCCGCCAGCGCCACCGCGACGAAGGTCACCAAGGGCGTGAGCGCCAGGGTCGCGCTGACCCGCGACGCCTCCCAATGGGCCAGGGCTTCTGCGAACGCGCCATATGCCACCAGGGTGTTCATGCAGCACGCCAGCAGCAGCCAGCCTTGCAGCGGGCTCAGTTGCAGGGCTTCCAGCGGATGCGCCCAGGGGGTCAGCAGCACGGCGCAGCAGAGGTAAATCACCATCATCACCTGCAACGAGTTCCACACCGTGAGCAACTGCTTTTGGCCCAGTGCGTAGAACACCCAGATGGAGGTGGCGAGCAGCACCGTCAGTACACCGGCGGTATAGGCGCCGAGGGAGGTAAGCAACTCCGTCAGCCGCTGGTTGAAGAACAGCCCGAACCCGACGATCAGCACCACCAGGCCAATCACCTGGCCCAGGCTGAAGCGTTCTTTGAACACAAACACACTGGCGATCATCAGAAAGATCGGACCCATCTGCACCACTAATTGCGCCGTGCCGGGGCTGAGCAGCTTGAGGCCCACCAAATACAACACGTAGTTGCCCACCAGGCCGCACACCGCCATGGCCACCAGCCAACCGCCCTTGGGGCCCAACACCTTGCGACTGGGCAAGCGCTTGGTGGCGGCCAGGTAAACAAACAGGCAACTGCCGGCCACCGTCAGGCGAAACCAGGTCACCGTGATCGGGTCCATCACTTGCAATACTTGCTTGAGTTTGATCGGCAAAATGCCCCAGAGCAGCGCGGTCAGCAGGGTCAGGAAGAAACCGTAGACCCAGCGGCCGGAAGAGATATGCATGAGTGCCCCAAAAAATGCCAGAGGTGGAGGAGCGGCCATTCTAGGGGCAAGCGCACGCATAGGGATACGGTGCTGTTTAACAGTGGGAGAGGTCTCGCCCCTCCCACCTGTGGCTTAGCGCACGGCTTCGAACAAGCCGGTGGCGCCCATGCCGCCGCCCACGCACATGGTGACGATGCCGTAACGCAGGTTGCGCCGTTGCAGCTCACGCACCAGATGCCCCACTTGCCGCGAGCCTGTCATGCCGAACGGATGACCGATGGAGATCGATCCACCGTTGACGTTGTATTTGGCGTTATCGATTTCCAGGCGATCCCGTGCGTACAGGCACTGCGAAGCGAACGCCTCATTGAGTTCCCACAGGTCGATGTCCGCCACTTGCAGGCCCTTGGCCTTGAGCAACTTGGGCACCGAGAACACCGGGCCGATGCCCATTTCGTCCGGCTCGCAACCGGCAACGGCGAAGCCGCGGAAAAACGCCTTGGGCTTGAGCCCCAGCTCCAGGGCCTTGTCCAGGCTCATCACCAGGGTCATCGAGGCACCGTCGGAGAGTTGCGAGGAGTTGCCCGCCGTCACCGATCCGTCTTCGGCAAATACCGGTTTCAACCCGGCCAGGCTCTCCAGGGTGGTGTCGGGACGGTTGCAGTCGTCACGGTCGACCACGCCGTCAAGGATCTGCACCGCGCCGGTGTTTTTGTCTTCGACTTTGTACTTGACCGCCATGGCCACGATTTCATCGTCGAACAAGCCGTCCGCCTGGGCCTGGGCCGTACGTTGCTGGCTTTGCAGGGCGTAGAGGTCCTGGGCTTCGCGGCTGACGTGGTAGCGCCGCGCGACGATCTCGGCGGTCTGGCCCATGGGGAAGTAGATGCCCGGCACTTGCTCCTTGAGCAGCGGGTTGATCAGGTTATCGGTGTTGACGCTTTTCATGGTCAGGCTGATGGACTCCACGCCGCCGGCAACGATGATGTCGCTGCAGCCGGAAGCGATCTGGTTGGCCGCGATCGCGATCGCCTGCAGCCCCGAGGAACAGAAGCGGTTGAGGGTCATGCCTGCCGTGCCGGTGCCCAATTGCGAGAGCACCGCCACATTGCGCCCGATGTTGTAGCCCTGGGCGCCCTCGTTGGAACCGGCACCGACGATGCAGTCTTCCACACTGGCCGGGTCGAGGCCGTTGCGGCTCAGCAGCGCGTTGACGCAATGGGCCGCCATGTCATCGGGACGGGTCTGGTTGAACTTGCCGCGAAAGGACTTGGCCAGGCCGGTTCGCACGCTGTCAACGATCACTACTTCACGCATGGGCTACCTCGATCTTGTCATTGTTGGGAGATGGATCGAGGATAGATCCGCACCTGCCAGACCGCGATGATCATTCATCCGGCGTATGCAAAAGCATGGCTCGGCGGGGGCGCTGGGGAGGTGATAAGCCAGGTTTTATGGTGAAGGGAATTTTGGCGTGGATAGACTTATTGTGGTGAGGGGGCCAGTTGTGGTGAGCGGGCTTGTCGAATCGTCGCACCGCCCGCGCTGGGCTACGAAGCAGCCCCAAAACCAGGCACCTCGGAGGATCAGCTGACACCGTATTCCAAGGATTGGGGCCGCTGCGCAGCCCAGCGCAGGGCAAGCCTGCTCACCACAAAAAACCTGCTCACCATAACTGGCTCCTCACAACAACATCCCCCTTCTCCACAGCAAGCCCCTCACCATACAGGGCCCCTCACCACGGCAGGTCCCTTCACCACGACAGTCCGGTCTGTCATACAAGGGGATTATTTTTTGGTCTTTTTATCGTGCTTTTCGGACTGGGCGAACGCTTCCTCCAACGCGCGGTTGATGGTGCGCAGCACCTTGACCCGCGCCCAGCGCTTGTCATTGGCCTCCACCAATGTCCACGCCGACACTTCGGTGCTGGTGCGGTCGACCATATCGCCCACGGCGGTGCGGTAGTCGTCCCACTTGTCGCGGTTGCGCCAGTCGTCTTCGGTGATTTTGAAGCGTTTGAATGGGATCGACTCGCGCGCCTGGAAGCGCTCCAGTTGGGTGTCCTTGTCGATGGCCAGCCAGAACTTGACCACGATCACCCCGGCATCGCGCAGTTGCTCTTCGAAATCGTTGATCTCGCCATAGGCGCGCATCCAGTCCGCCGAGGTGCAGAAGCCTTCGATACGCTCCACCAGCACGCGGCCGTACCATGAGCGGTCGAACACGGTGAACATGCCGCGCGCCGGGATTTTCTGCCAGAAGCGCCACAGGTACGGCTGGGCTCGTTCGTCTTCGCTCGGCGCGGCAATCGGCACGATGTGGTACTGGCGCGGGTCCAGCGCCGCCGCCACGCGACGGATGGCGCCGCCCTTGCCCGCCGCATCGTTGCCTTCGAACACCGTGACCAGCGCGTGCTTGCGCATGCGTTTGTCGCGCATCAAACCGGAGAGGCGCGCCTGCTCGGTGATTAGCTGTTCTTCGTAATCGTCTTTGTCCAGGCGCAATGTCATGTCGAGGCTGTCGAGCAGGCTCTTGCGGTCCACCGAGGCCACCAGCGGCGCGGGGTTCATGCCGCTGCTCCTGGCCTTGGCCATTTTCAGAGCGTTTTGCAAGCCTTCGAGGAGGATCTTGCCCACGGTCAGGCCACGGTAATACGGGTCGACCCCTTCGATCACATGCCAGGGCGCATAGTCGCGGCTGGTGCGGCGCAGCACGCGCTCACCGAAATGCACGAACTTGTCGTAGGTTTGGGACTGTTGCCAGTCCAGCGGGCTGATGCGCCAGCTGTGCAGCGGGTCGTCGGCCAGGGCCTTGAGCCGCGCCTTCATTTGCTTCTTGGAGAGGTGGAACCAGAACTTGAAGATCAGCGCGCCTTCGTCGCAGAGCATTTTTTCCAAACGTTCGGCGCCGGCGATGGCCTGGTCGAGCCGGGCATTCTTGATCTGGCCGTGTACGCGGCCTTGCAGCATCTGGCTATACCAGTTGCCGAAAAACACGCCCATGCGGCCCTTGGCAGGCAGTTGGCGCCAGTAGCGCCAGGCCGGTGGGCGCGCCAGTTCTTCGTCGGTCTGCTGATCGAAGGTGCGCACCTCAATCAGGCGCGGGTCCATCCACTCGTTGAGCAATTTGACCGTTTCACCCTTGCCCGCCCCTTCTATACCGTTGATCAGCACGATTACCGGGAAGCGTTTTTGCTGATGCAGTTCGTACTGCACCTCCAGCAAGGCTTCGCGCAGGGCCGGGACTTCGGCGTCGTAGGTGGCTTTGTCGATGGCGTGACCGATTTCGGCAGATTCGAACATGGGCGGCTCCGTTCCAGAAGTGAGCAAGACTAGCGGATTGGGCAACGCCGTGCGGAAGGAAATTCAACGCGCCCTTGCCGTGGGTCAATTCAAATGAGGTTGATCGGCTAGAATGGCCGCCTTGCTTTCGCCTGCTTAGTTACGAGCCGCCCATGACCCCCGTATCGCCCAACGCCCAGCTCGACTGGGACGCAGAAGGTCGCCCGCATTCGCGGGTGTTCGACGACGTGTATTTCTCCGACCAATCGGGCCTGGAAGAAACCCGCTACGTGTTTCTGGAACAGAACCGCCTGCGCGAACGCTTCGCCGCCCTCAAACCTGGGGAGCGCCTGGTCATCGGTGAAACCGGCTTCGGCACCGGCTTGAATTTTCTCTGCGCCTGGCAGTTGTTCGAGCAGCACGCCTGTGCCGACGCGCGCCTGCACTTTATCAGCGTGGAAAAATACCCCCTCACCCACGCCGACCTGCAACGCGCCCTCGCCCTCTGGCCGCAGCTGCAACCGTTCGCCGCGCGTTTGCTGGCGCAGTACCACGCCATCCATCCCGGTTTTCAACGACTGCTGCTGGACAGCGGCCGCGTGACCTTGACCCTGCTGATCGGCGATGCCATGGAGCAATTGCCGCAACTGGACGCCCAGGTCGACGCCTGGTTTCTCGACGGGTTCGCCCCGGCCAAGAACCCCGACATGTGGACCGCCGAGTTGTTCGCCGAACTGGCGCGGCTGGCGGCCCCTGGCTCTACCATCAGCACCTTCACCAGCACCGGCTGGGTGCGACGCTTGATCAATGCCGCCGGGTTCAAGATGAAACGCACGCCAGGTATCGGGCATAAATGGGAGATCCTGCGCGGCGAGTTTCTCGGCTGGCCGGCCGACACAGCGGCGCCAGCACCGATCAAACCCTGGTTCGCGCGCCCCGCGCCGGTCCACGGCGAACGCAGCGCGTTGGTGATCGGCGGCGGCCTGGCCGGTTGCACCACCGCCGCCAGCCTCGCCGCGCGCGGTTGGCGCGTGCAATTGCTGGAGCGCCACGCGGGCCTGGCCGAGGAAGCCTCGGGCAATCCTCAGGGTGTGCTGTACCTCAAGTTATCGGCCCACGGCACCGCGTTGTCGCAGTTGATCCTCAGCGGGTTCGGCCACACCCGGCGCCTGCTCGAACACCTGCACCGTGGCGTCGACTGGGACGGCTGCGGCGTACTGCAACTGGCCTTCAACGCCAAGGAAGCCGAACGCCAGGCCCAACTGGCAGCGGCGTTCAGCCCGACGCTGCTGCATGTATTGGACCCGGCCCAGGCCCAGGCCCGGGCCGGGGTGGCATTGGAACACGGGGGGTTGTTCTTCCCCGAAGGCGGCTGGGTCCACCCGCCGGCGCTGTGCGAATGGCAGGCGCGGCACCCGTTGATCGAGGTGTTACAACACCGTGACGTGCTGGCGCTGCAACAGGTCCAAGGCCAGTGGCAGGCCCTCGACGGCGATACCGTATTGGCCAGCGCCAGCGTGGTGGTGCTGGCCGGCGCCGCCGAAATCAAGCGCTTCCCGGCCAGCGCCGAACTGCCGCTCAAACGCATTCGCGGGCAAATCACCCGCTTGCCGCAGACCGTCGCCAGCCAAGCCCTGGCCACCGTGGTCTGCGCCGAGGGCTACGTGGCTCCACCGCGTTTGGGCGAGCACACCCTGGGAGCCAGCTTCGATTTCAAGAGCGACGACCTGGCGCCGACGCACGCCGAACACCTGGGCAACCTGGACATGCTGCGGGAGATCTCCGAAGACCTCACGCAGCGCCTGAACGCCGACCAACTGCCCGTCGAACAGCTGCAAGGCCGCGCCGCGTTCCGTTGCACCAGCCCCGACTACCTGCCGATCGTCGGGCCACTGGCCGAGCGCGACGCGTTCGACCAGGCCTACGCCGCCCTGCGCAAGGATGCACGCCAGATCCCCGCCACTGCCTGCCCGTGGCTCGACGGTCTGTACATCAACAGCGGCCATGGCTCGCGCGGTTTGGTCACGGCGCCGCTGTGCGCGGAACTGCTGGCGGCCTGGCTGGATAACGAACCGTTGCCACTGCCGCGCAGCGTGGCCGAAGCCTGCCATCCGAACCGTTTCGCCTTGCGCACGCTGATTCGCGGCAGCGGCGCGTCATAACCCCAGCCACCCTGAGCTGCCACCCCCACCGCGCGGCCAATCAAGGCCGCGTGGGCCGACAAGGCCCATTGCCTTATAACGTATTGTTCTAAAACTCCCACAATCTGCTCGGGTCAGTCTCTGGGTACCCGCCGTTTTGGCGCGCGGTACTTCTATCCCTCCCCAACGGAAAAACCGGTAAGGAATTTATGTGCGGATTAGCTGGTGTATTCCAAAGGCGCTAGACAAGGGGTTTCAGCGCCTTCTGAGACCCCTGATAGGCCCTCAAGGGAACATCTGTTGGTACAAAAATTGGTACGAGCTGCATCCCTCCCCGGCGTCCTGCCGACGAACACCACTCCAAAATCTGATACGCCTCGATTACTGTACGTGCATACAGTATCGAGTAAGCATCATGGAAATCGACGAAGACACCTGCGACTGGCTGGGCCTGCCCACGCCCCTAGAAATGTACAAGCAGCACTGCCGCATCCTGGAGAACGAGATTCAGGAGCTGAACCTTCAGCTCCGTAAAGCCCGGGCGGATGTGTTCTGCATCAGCCAGACGCTACTGGAGGTGCAGGCAAAAAACGCCGAGTTCGCCGGGTATCTGCGCCAGCGCGGCGCCGAGGCGGCAGCCATGCGTAAAGAGATCGCCCAACTCACCATTGCAAAAAACGTGAATCAGCGCGAATTGGTCGAATTCAGAAAGCGGCTTGGCCTGCCTATCGGGATATTGTCCTGACGTAAGCCTGGCAAGCTCGCAACGCAATTATGGCGTTATCCCCGTCACCGGTGATGGCGATAATTCTTTGAGCATGCGCTGGGTCAAGAAAACATCGCGATTTAGGCGCACGGAATAATGCTTGCATTTAAATTTGACATGCTTGCATAAAAATTAGAGGATGCAAGCATAGCAGAGCTGGAGTGCAAGCATGTCTGAACCAACTGGCAAGGCAAAGGGTGGCGTAGCAAGAGCAAAATCGTTGACGCCAGAGGAGCGATCTGAGATCGCTCAAAAAGCAGCAAAAACGAGATGGGATGCAAAATATAAAGCTACGCACACTGGCGAACTGCATCTGGGAGATTTGGTGCTTCCCTGCGCAGTTCTGCCAGACGGCTCCCGCGTCCTTTCGCAGCGCGGGGTTGGCCGCGCTCTTGGTAAAACATATGGGGGTATGGACTTCAAGTACGCGGATGAGGAGCCCGGTGGAAAATTACCCTTTTTCCTTGCTGCTAAGACGCTAGCACCCTTTATTTCTGGCGAATTGCTGGCGGTGGTTACTGAACCGATTATTTACCATCAAAACGGTGCCGTCGCCCATGGCATTAGCGCTACAGCCCTACCACAGATTTGCGAAGTCTGGCTCAAGGCCCGGGAAGCTGGAGCCCTTACAAAACCACAGTTGCCAATAGCCGCCCGCGCAGAGATTATTATTCGCGGTCTTGCCCACGTCGGCATCACGGCCCTTGTCGATGAAGCTACTGGATATCAGGAGGTTCGCGACAAACAAGCACTTCAGGCGATTCTTGATCAATATTTACGTAAAGAGCTTGCTGCATGGGCCAAGCGGTTTCCCGACGAGTTTTACAATCAGATGTTTAGGCTCAAGGGCTGGCAGCGCAAAGACTTGAGCTCTCCGTCGCGCCGACCTGGTGCTGCAGGGATGTATACAAATGACATCGTGTACGAACGTCTGGCGCCTGGAATTCTTCAGGAACTTGAAGTTCGCAATCCAAAGGATGCGAAAGGTAACCGCAAAGGCAAGCACCACCAGATGCTCACCGAAGACGTAGGCCATCCAGCTCTAGCTCAACACGTTCACGCGCTAATCGCCTTGATGCGCGCATCTTCCAGTTGGGACCAGTTTATGCTGATGCTAAATACCGCGTTCCCTAAGAAGAATGACACTCTCATGCTCGACCTGCAGCCAGCAAAGGATTGATTTATTTGCCATCTGTCCCGATCGCCTGATAGCTCCGCTCGCACGCCTTCCCGGCTATTCGGGCTCGGTCATACGCCGCCGCCAGCTCTCCCGCTCTTTTGTCAGCCCGCTGGAACAGGTCGGAGAGCACCATTGCGGCGCGGGTGGCTGACGCGCCTCGCTCGGCAGCTCCGGGATTGCCGCAGGCAGTGGCGGCAAACTTACCGGCTTCGACGTGCAGCCGGTCGCCAGCAGCATCAGCGGTGCCAGCATCCACAGTTGCAGCCTTGATTTGTTCTCGCGCATCTCTTGCTTCCTTATTCACTGCAGACTGCCGGCGTTGTTCTTCTTCTCTGGCCACGCGCCCAGCCTCGCTGATGGCAAGCGCCTGGGCCTCGCCCATTACCGCCAGCTTCTTGCCCAAGCGCCAGTCCTGCACCTGCCAGGTGACTCCCGCAGCACCAGCCATCAGCAGCAAGATCAGCACCGCCAGGCCTGCAAGCTTCTGCACCGGCGTCATGCCAGCACCTTCAGCGCCTTTTCGTACAGCGCCTGGCGGTCGGCCAACCCGTTCACGCCCCCATTTATACGTCGAGTAATCTTCACGAACTCCCCTTGATCCGCCAGCGTATTCAGTCCGCGCGTCGACCAGAACCACGCCGCCGACATTGACGCGTTCTGTGGCAGCTCGAGCAGCTCCGGCTTGTTGATCAGGTCCAGGCCCAGGGCTTCACCGCAGGCGGCGTAGTTCGACCGCCCGGTGACCTGAATCAGGCCTCGGCCCCGGTACCTGGAGCCGTCACCCTTCACGGTGTTGCCCAGGTCGGAACGGCCTTCATAGCCGGCCTGCTGCGCGGTGGGCCCCCAGATCTCGCGCACATAGCGCAACTGGCCGGACTCATGCCCGACCTGTGCAATGAACGCCGCCACGCGCGCTGTGCCCACGATACCGTAGCGGCTCATGGCCGTGTTTAAAGCAGGAACAAAAACGCCGGCTTGGCGGCCGGCGTTCGGGAGGATCTGCAGCAGTTGCTGCTCAGTTATGGGCATGGCTTTCTCCGGGCACAAAAAAGCCCGCTCAGTGGCGGGTGGCTGTGATCGAGGTCAGTTAAGCGGGCGCCACGGGCCATTCAATGGCATCTGGAAACTGCGGCTGCTCGATAACGCGGCTAAGCGCTACACGGTATTTTTTCCACGACTTGAGGGCGGCGAGGTCTGCGTCCGTGGCTTCGTCGACATCTACGGCGTCTTGGAGTGGCGCGATCGCATAGTCTGCAACGCTCCGCAAGCGGTTGAGCTCCG
>NZ_JAEILC010000082.1:50606-51239 GCF_016307435.1 Pseudomonas sp. S4_EA_1b
CCGTGCACCAGGTACTGGCCAGGGCCAGGGTGCTCGGTGGTGATGGCGTTAGCGCCCAAGGAAGTGACATCAATAACGGTACCGTCAGCACCGAGAATGTTTACTGCTGCACGAGTTGTCATTTAGATAGCCTTGAGTGTGCCGTCAGCGGCGCGAGTGGTATTTCCGGTGTGGTAAAGCTCAATTTCTGGGGTTGTAGCGCCGTTGTAGACGGAACGCATCTTCACGGTCCCGGTGTTGCCACTCACACCATAAGGCCAGGCAATCATGAGTCTGTTGCCGCTGGAGCCGAATTGAATGGTCTGCCGGTAATAATAACCAGTCCCGCCCTGGGGATTCAGGCCAGAATCAGACGATGTGAAAACCGTATTGTCGATGCCGGCCTTGATCTCAGCCGTCCACGGCACGGGCGATGTGCCGCTGGCGATGCCTATCATCTCCATAGTCGGCACATTTCCGGCTGAACGACCCGTATTCAGAGTGGCGGCGGTGCCCAAGCCGAGCGCCACCTGGGCCGCAGCTTGTGTAGAACCTCCAGTACCACCTTTATTCACCGGCAGCGCGGCAGGAATTGCCCCGCTTGAAGGGGCACCCAAGGCGGCATAGAGCTCAGCAGTCATGGCGTTGATTTTT
>NZ_JAEILC010000083.1:0-8760 GCF_016307435.1 Pseudomonas sp. S4_EA_1b
GAATTCTGCGGGCTCCCCTAGACCTCCGCTCGATCCTCGCATTTGGTGGCGGGCATGTGCCCGGGGCGATCAACATTGCGTTGCGTAACGAATTCGTGAACTGGGCTGGCTGGATGCTCGATGGCACTCGCCCGATCCTGCTGGTGGGCGAGTCGGCTGACGATGTTCATGAGGCTGTCACCCAACTCTACCGGATAGGCCTGGACGATATTAAGGGCTATTTGCGTAATGGCATGACGGACTGGCAGAACGCGGCGCTACCCCTAGAGTCCATTGGTGAATGGTCAGTCCATGAGCTCGATCGCAAACGAAACGATTCCGATGTGATGTTGCTTGATGTGCGCAGTCCTGCTGAATACGAGGCAGGCCATATCCCCGATGCCCATCATGCGTTCGTCGCTCATATAGATACAGCCCTTGCCAACCTGAACCGGGATAAAACTATCGCAACGTATTGCGGTTCTGGATACCGAGCATCGATCGCAGCGAGCATCTTGAAAAAGAACGGTTTTAAAAAAGTAGTCAATGTGCCTGGCTCATGGGCTGCTTGGAGAGCAGCAGACTTGCCTGTGGCATAACAAACCAAGCAAAAAAAGAGGATGAAGAACATGCAGCCAGAAACTTTTTCGCTGAAATCAACCTATAAGCGTTTGCCCACTTGCGGAAAATATTTAGCTCAGCAGAACAGGAAAGTTTTCTGCATCGCAACCATGGCGATGGTTTCGGGCTGTACCGGTTTCGGCACGGTCAGCTCGTCAACTGAACCCGCTGGAAGAGCAGAATCTACCAAAACCAATGTTTTGGAGGCAGGAGCAGCCATGCTCCAAACGGATTCGCCTCTGGATCCCATGAACGTCTATTTGGTCGGCTTTCATCCCATGAAAGATGATCCATCACATCAAATGGAAGCGCATCATTTTTGCACTCAAGCCAACGAAGATTTTGCGCAATGCGCATTGTTCGATGGAAACACACGAAGCGCGAATTTGAACGGTATCGAATACATAATTTCTGAAAAGATTTTCGAAAGTTTACCGGAATCAGAAAAACAGTATTGGCATCCCCATAATGGAGAGATTCTTTCGGGACAGCTGGTTGCACCTGGCCTGCCGGTTAAAGCAGACCATGAACTTATGAAAAGCAAAATGAACAGCTACGGTAAGACTTGGCATACGTGGGATGCAACCCATGGCAAGCCAGGCGAGTCGTTGCCATTTGGAGAACCGAAGCTCGCATGGTCGTTTAATCGGATTGGTGAGGCCAAAAAGGGATTGGTGGAAAGCCGAGACAAGCGTATGGATATCAATACGGAGGAACGTCGTAACGCCAGACAGGACCTTTTGCCACTGGCCAAGCCCCAGAGCGGCGTGGATGCGCTCAAGGGCCAATTTGAACGCCCCACCCGATCCATTCCCGGTGTTGTTGATAAAAAAACCACAAATCAGTCCGAGGCGCTGTCGGAATCGGATTCTAGATAGAGGTCAGTCGTTTGCCGATATAAAGGCTTTTCTCTCCTGAGGAGACTGATTACGGTATCTGTTCGAAGCCGTGCAGTAATGCGCCTTATTCCTGCGCTATTTCCAGAAGCGCTTGGCCGGCTGATCCTGCCAAACCAAGCGCAGCTCTGCCGTTGCAGCGCTAAAACCAAGCATATGCCCGGATAACCTACGTCAATACCGGATGCTTTCGATCATCAAGGCGACCGCTGCAATAAATGCAATCAACCCAAAGCCTTTCTGAAGCCTCTTGCCGTCCAAGCGCGCAGAAATTGATTGCCCCGTCAGCATTCCTGCAATCGCACCCGCAGAAAATGGAAGAGCAACTGTCCAGTCAAGATTGCCAGCTAACACTGAAGACGATACGCCGCTAACCGACACAAGCCCTATGACTGCCAATGATGTTGCAGTAACAGATCGCATAGACAGATCGCTGTAACGGCCCAGTGCCGGTACCAGGACAAATCCCCCGCCTACGCCGAGAAGCCCGGAGAGGAAACCAGCCAGCGAACCCGACGCTGAGACAATTGCTGCGCAGCGAGACGTCCAACGAAACCGCCCCGTCTGAGGATTGAGCTGACAAGGAATTGCTCGCGCATGAATAGCATGACGGCTTGGCTGCCGGACGGAACGGAACGCTACGTAAAACAAAACAAGAGCGAACAGCATGGCAAGCATGCTGTGCTCTAATCTTCCCGCAGCCCAGACACCCGCAGGAGCAAGCAACATGCCGCAGAAGGCCATCAGTACAGCCGCCTTGTAGCGAACTATTCCTTCCCTAAGACCGATAACCGCCCCCACCCAGGCCGCCAAACCAACAGCAAGCAAGCCAATAGGTGCCGCTTGAGGCAAACCAAGGCCCATCACAAACACCAACAAGGGGACCGTCAGGATGCCTCCCCCCGCCCCTGTAAGCGCTAGGACAATGCCAACGAGCAAGCCGAGTCCAAACTCAATGACCATAAGCCGCCCTGTCCGGGCGCCTCGGCCGAGTCATGCGGATACTAACGCAGCTAATCACTGCGGCTTATCCGCTAAGCGAGTCTGCAGCTCGTACAGCGCCATGCCCGCTAGCATCGCGAGAATAAAGATCAGCGGCTCGCTCCGGCCACTCAAAAGCGTCGCGACCGCCGGTCCTGGACAATAACCGGCCAGCCCCCAACCCACTCCGAACGCCAGGCTACCCAGCACGAGACGACGATCTATTCGGGTGGCGGTGGGCATCCGCATGACATCTCCCAGCACCGCCCGGGACCGTTTGGAGGCGAAATAGAACCCGACACTGGCGACCACGATCGCACCGCCCATAACGAACGCAAGCGAGGGGTCCCACGGCCCGGTGAGGTCTAGAAAGGCGATCACTTTGGATGGATCGGCCATCCCTGACAGGATCAGGCCGAGGCCGAAAACCAACCCAGCTACAAATGCGCTTAGCAATTTCATGGCAACTCCTCAGCCCAGCAGGTGGCGGATGACGAATACGGTCAGAAAGCCGCTGGCCATGAATGCGGCCGTCGCGACCAGCGAGCGCGGCGACCGGCGCGACAATCCACATACGCCATGCCCGCTCGTACAACCAGAGCCATACCGCGTGCCGACCCCGACCAACAATCCGGCTGCGATCAGGGTCAAGGTGCTCGCATCAATCTGGATATCTGGCTGCTCGAACGCGGCCTGAAACAGCACCGGCGCGATGACCAGTCCGGCGATGAATGAAACACGCCAGAGCACATCGCCTTTGGCAGGCCGCAGCAACCCGCCGACCACGCCGCTGATGCCCGCGATTCTCCCGTTCAACAAGATGAACAGGGTCGCAGCGAGGCCGATCAACGTGCCCCCGGCGAGCGAGAACCACGGTGTGAAATTCGCCCAGTCGATCGTCATGTCGTGGATTCCTCACGTTCGGGATGCTGGCAGTAGAGCCGGTAAAGCACCTGCATGACCTCCATCGCTTGATGGCTGGAAATACTGTAATGCACTTGCTTGCCTTCGCGCCTGGTGCTGACCAAGCCGTTGTGACGCAGCACGGTTAGCTGTTGGGACAGGGTCGGTTGCTCGATGCCCGTCGCACTGGCGAGATCACCCACGCAGTGCTCCCCTTGGGTCAGCTGGCACAGCAACAACAGGCGGTCAGGGTTGCTCAGCACCTTCAGCAAGCCGCAGGCGTCCGCAGCACTGCGGCGGAGGGTTTCGATATCGAGATCTGCCATGTCGGCCATTCTTCTTCAGCTGGTCAGGTGGATTTGACAATATAATTTATCAATATATATTTCAATATATAGTATCGACGCGACAGCGGACGCCCGGCTCGGAACTCGACGTCCCCTACAGGCACCTAAAATTGTGCGGCATCGCTTTTCTCTTCACCTCGCTGCGCCCCCGTCGGCGCGAACCAGGAGATAGACATGTTATCGATACAGCAAAACAGTACGAATCATGACCAGGCGGACCGGGTTCGCCGCTCAACGTCCCAACCTGTGAACCAAGAAATCGATCGGCAAACGGACGCGAACGTTCGTCGATTCAGCGGGATGGGACGAAGCGCAATTCTTCAGCGTATCGACGCCCTGGATCGCGAGTGGGACGTGGAGCGCGTGCTCGAGGTCAATGCCTCCTCGCTCGCGCTGTCTGGCTTGCTACTTGGCCTGACAGCGAACCGAAAGTGGTTTCTGCTGCCTGGCGTCGTGCTGCCGTTTCTTCTGCAACACGGTTTGCAGGGCTGGTGCCCGCCGCTGGCGATTCTGCGCCGGCTGGGTATTCGCACGCGGGGCGAGATCGATCAGGAAAAGTATGCACTGCTCAGGGCGCTGGAACAGGCACCGCTGAACACTCACCATTAGCCGAGACCATCATGATATTTCGCCAGCTGTTCGAGCCCGTGTCGTCCACCTATACCTACTTGCTCGGGTGCGAGGGCACCGGCCAGGCCGTGCTCATCGACCCGGTCATTTCCGCAACGGACCGCGACCTGGCCGAGCTAGCCAGGCTGGACCTGCAGCTGGCGTTCACCTTGGACACCCACATACATGCCGACCACATCACCGCCGCGCTGGAACTGAAGAAGCAGACCGGCTGCCGTATCGCGGGGCCGGCTATCGACAAATTGCCCTGCACGGATGTGGGCATTGAGGACGGTGTTCCTTTCATCGTCGGCAGCCTGCAGTTCACACCCTTGCATACCCCCGGGCACACCGACGGGCACTTTGCCTATCTCCTCGGTGATCGCCTGTTCAGCGGTGATGCATTACTCATCGACGGCTGCGGTAGGACCGACTTTCAGAACGGCAGCGCCGACGATCTGTTTCACAGCGTTAGAAACAAGCTGCTCACGCTGCCAGACGACACCCTGGTCTATCCCGGCCATGACTACAGCGGTCGTCGAGTCTCGACCATCGCCCAGGAAAAGCAGCGCAACCCCCGACTCGGTGAAGCGATCACCCTGGAGCGCTTCCGAGAAATTATGGCGGAATTGAACTTGCCCTATCCCGCGTTCATCGATCACGCCGTGCCTGGAAATCGCCTGTGCGGCGTCTGCCCACCCGACCTGACGGATAATTTCCGTCGCTATTGCGAACAGGTTGAGCGCAGTCCTCAGGGCTGATTACGGTGATGCCAAGCCAGTGAACGTTTCCGCTAAAACGAACAACCGTTCCGGAAGGGCGGGCGGCTTTATATGATAGGCAGCTACCGACCAACAGATACTCCCTGCGCCAATTTAGTGATGGCGCGAAGCTTAACCCCTGCGCCGGCGGATATCGTGACACAGGGCGTGGACGGGCTCGATGTTTCGCAGGAGTTCGGTTGGTTGCGTTACAAAAAGCTGTTAGCCGACCGAGATGCCGTCATGGAACCGCACCACGGTTTCATTGAGGATCGTGTCCTCGATACCAACTTTGATCGTGACGCGAAAATCGTCGTAAGCATTGCGCATCGCAAGCCGCTCATTATCTCCAGGTGGGTTATTGAAGCTGACGGCAATTTGCTGGTGGTCAGCTCCATGGTACGCAATACGCTCATTGCGTTTGCGCATGTCGTAGGCAAACCGACATCGATATAGCCAGGCCCTTCAGCCCGGTAGGTATCGACCTCACCTCAGGAGCAATTGGGCATCTTGGCAAAAAATGGCCAGTTCTCGATCACAAATTTTCAGAGCGAGCTTCCACTTATGGATTCCAATCAAACCGATTGCGCAGTGTAAAAGCCCGAGTCAGCCAGAACGCTGATCTATCTCCGGTAATTACCTGCTCAGTTGCCTTCGCGATCTGGCGACTCAATGACTCTATGCTTTGGCACCAGATCGACCAACGGCGCGATCATCATCTGAGCAGTGCGAATCCAGGAGCTCAACGTCTCAAGATCTAATAGCACTGATTCGGCTACCTCCCAGACGCAGGATTCCTCGGTCGTAACCGGCGGTAGAGTGCCTTCGACCAACGCCTGAGCCATCGTATGCAGCTTCAGCAAGTCGTCGCGTACAGCAATCATCCCACCCACCTCAGCCAGGCTAGTGTCCAGTCGATCGACAAGTTCAAGTAGCTGTGACGTGTAGAAGCTGTTGCGAAGCTTGTCCAATGCTGCGACGTCCACCTCTCCACACGGCGTAACGCGAAAAGATGTGGGAGATATGTTGATCATGAGGTCATCTCGGTATCGGCCTGGCGGGTCGTGCTGACCCGCAGCGAGCCAGCGGCTTGTTGAAACACCGAATCCTTGATCCAGGGCTCCGGTGGCCGATTGAGCTTGAGGTTGAACTCACCGAAGCGCTTGACGTTGCTGGTCAGGTAGGGACTGAGGAACGACACGTCTTCATCGGTGAACTGCCAGCCCTCGCGGGCCAGTTTCTGCAGGATGCGCATCATGTCCACGGTGTTCTGCAGGATCACCGACGAGGCCACCATGTCGTTGTAGCGCAGGCGTTTCTGCTGCTCGTCCGGATCGTTCTCGGCGATCACATCGCCGCCGAAGGATAGCCACTTGGAGAAACCGTTGTAGGACTCGATCTTGTTGGTGTTCGCGGTGACCTCCTGGCGCAACTCGCGACTGCCGATCCAGTTGAGCAGGAAGATCGTACGGATCACGCTGCCCAGTGCCTGTGCCGCATGGTAGAGCTTGTTACGCCGGCTGTAGGAACCGAGTTTTCGCAGCAGCATAGACGAGGAGATTTTGCCGGCCTGGATAGACAGCGCGACCTGCATCAAATCCTGCCAGTGGGTTTCGATCAGGTTCCAGTCGGCAGTGTCGGTGAACAGACGGTTGATATGCTTGTACGAAGCGCCGCGATCCGGCCGGCACATCACCAGGTCCCGCCAGTTGCGAATACGTGGCATCAGGTTGATGCCCAGCAGATGGGTGAAGGCAAAGACCGTCGCCGATTGCCCCTGAGTATCGGAATACACAGTGTCTGCCTCGACACTGAGATCAGCCTTGAGCAGCCCCTCAATTACGTAAATCGCCTCCCAGATACCAGGTGGGATGAAGTGCTGGAACACCGCGATGTAGTTGTTGGCCACATGCCGATAAGCCACGGCCCCCATCTTGCGGTAGCGGAAGTGGTAGCCGGCTAGCAGGTTGTCATCATAGAAGTCGAACTGAGTACCGTCCGCGGCCACCGCCTTGCCATCGCCCCAGAGCTTAGGCAGGTCAAGTTGCAAGTAGAGCTCCACCAGCTCGCGGTTAGCTTTGTCCAACTTCTCCAGCGAGAGGTGACGGCGATTCGTATAGGACAGCATGTGTGGCGTGACATTACCGGCCAGATGCCGTGCGGCCTGGTTAGGGCCCAGGTTGCAGCCCATGGCGAAGATAGTCATCAGATAGCGCTCGGCCGGCTCTTTGAGCTTTGGCTCGTTGCCGGACATGGGGCCGAAATGCCGAGTGAACTGAATCCAATGTTCGATGTTGGCCATGATGTCCAGCACATGCCTAGCCGGCATGCGCTGCATAAGCGCTGTCTGCAGCGAGATGGCCGAAAGTGGGATGTCCCGTGCTGTTACACGACGCAGTACCGGTTCGCCGGCCTCGTTGATCGACACATCCCCCCGACAGGAGGGAAACTTGTCATCCAGTTGCTGTGCGGTTTCTTCCAACTGGCTCTTGAGCGAGGCGACAAATTCCGTCGCGTTGGCAGGCAGACCCACTTTCTCGCAGTAGACTGGTAGTCGCTGGAGACACTCTTCCCAAGGCAGTAACTGCTTGCGGTAATCGGCGAAGGATTCCGACCCTTGTACGCACATGTCACCGGATCGCAGCTCGCTGGCCAGGTAGGAGAATACGCAAACTTCTAGATAGCGCCGGTTGGTCGGTGGCCCCTCACTGGAAGGACGACGAACGACCTTGACCCAGCGCTCCGACGCAAACGACAAATCGACGTGCTCGTCGATCCATTCGCGGTGTAGATTCTCGCTGTCCTGGATCAATTCCAGTGCCTGAACCAGCGATCGATCCTGAGTCGTGGGCTCCAGTTGGAGAAGGTGACTGAGACGGAATAATAGTGAGCGATGGGACCTGAAGTGCTTCCAGATCAGCGGCAGGTAGTTATTACCGCCAGTAGCTTGGACTTCGGCGCACGTCTCGCGCAAGCGATCCAGATTGCCATCGGGGGAGAGGTATTCTCGAATCAGGCTGCCAGCTTCCTGGTCATCCGGTTCTTGAACAAGAATCTGCACCACGCCGTCCAGGGTCGCCGCCAATTGCTCCAGCTTCTGGCGTTGCCGCGCCTGGATTTGCTCCAATTCCTCCTTGGCGCGTTTATGGATCGTCGATATCCGTCGGATGAACATCTCGGCCAGGTGATCACGGGTCCGTACGCGCATGCGGTAGATCAAGGCCAGCATTAGCGTGTAGCGCTTCGGCAGCGAGCAGTCCTTCAGCTCGGCGACGTCCGACGCAGCAGCTTGGGCAGCAAAGTGGCGAATCTTGGCATCGACGATCCCCTCAAAAATGGCCTCCAGGTCCCCGAAGCTCTCTAGCCAGGCCAGGTGGTCGATCAGCACCTCCAGGTGCTTGCGAGATGGCTTCTTGGGTGCCTGTTTCAGCGCATTGAAATCGCTCTGGCGCCGGCCGAAGTCGGTGTCAAGCAGCTCCTTCAGCTTGTAGATCACCTCGATTGGCGCTCGAGTCACGACTAGGTTGAAGGTAACTTCCTGGGTACTCGCCAAGGCAGTTTCTGCGAGGTTGTTGAGCGTCGAATAAGCCGGAAGCTCATAGCCACGCTGAATCAGCTCATCAAGCATGGCATTGATGAGATCGACTCGCTGCTCAAGAACTA
>NZ_JAEILC010000084.1:0-34819 GCF_016307435.1 Pseudomonas sp. S4_EA_1b
ACAAAAGCCGGGGCGATTCATGCCAAAGAGGTCTGGGTATCGTGAGGCGAAAATGTAGAAGTGTTGAACCGCCTCTTCAGCTAGCTTGGCATCGGTAAGAATAGTGAGATCGTCATGCTCGGCCATCTGTTCGAAAACAGTTGCGTAATGCTCCCGCCACATCCGTCGATCGTCGCTAGCAGGCATGAGACCTACAAGCTCTGCCGCCAAATTCTTTCTTGAGTCGGGCATTGGCTATCACTCCGTACCAGTGAGCCAGCCAGGCTCTGTTTTAGAGGCTAACCACTCTCTGGCCGTCCCGATCGCAATGCCAGGTTGCTCCTCATTTGCCCAGGGTGTATCCAGCTGCGTTTCAGACGCTTCCGATACGTCGAACTCGACTGTGAGGCTTTCATCGATCTCACCAGAAAGGGCGTGATGTAGCTCCAAGGCGTGTGCAGCCGAGTGTGCCGCGTACCACTCATGGTCGGCCACGATGAATACTTTAAGGGGCAGGGTTTCCGGTGGGGTTTGCGAGAGTTGGTCCAACTTTGAAGCTCCCTCTAGGTGTAAACCAAAACGTTCTGGCCAGGCCTACGGCTCAAGCCAGGGAATTCTCCCAGATGGTGGCAAACTGCAATGGTCTAACCGTCCCTCAAATGGGGGCAAATAGCCATTTGGCTAGTCGAGATTGCCTTGGTTTTGCCGATCGGGCAGTATTGACGTGTTTTCAGCTTGAATGCTCAAGCTGATCTACTAGCTGGATTCCAGCACCTCACTATCCCTACCAGGGCCTTGCCCCTGATAGGGGTGCGGCTCTGTCAACTCGGAGTCGTACCATGCAAAACCAACTCATCTCCACTCAAGTCACTGCGCTTGTTGTCGGCAATCGCGTCGACCTGGCGTCTTGTCCCCATCTGTCGGGCAGTCCGCATGCTGCTTATGCATATGGCATTGTTTCGTCGGTGGAAAAGGAAACCGAAAACTGCGTAGCGGTGAGCTACGAGGATATCGACGTCGTCGGTTATCCCATTGACACCATGCTAATGGTGAAAGCTCCTCGCGATGTACCTGACCCCGTTGCGAAAGTCCGTTCGATCGCTAGTGATGTTGAATGGGAGGAATGGCGAATTTCGCAAAACCTCACTGATCGCTGGGGTGAGATCAACTACTACAACGCCGAAAACAAACCTCTTGAGCTACTGGAATTCAACCAGCCGCTGCTCGAAAGACTGATTCAGCAAATGTGGGCAGAAGAGACGTTCGTCGTCCGCAAGGATGGGCGGTTTGGGATCCTTTTCGAACTCGAAATGACTTCGCTGGAAAGCGATGGACATGAAAATTCTGAGAGCGACCCGGAGTGCGCAAGCAATAACAAGCTTCGGCCAGCGGAGGAGGTTGTTGCTTACCTCAAAACGGCACTCGCAGAGATCACACCACGCTTCCCTGGGGTGGAGTTCTGTGTCCCTGACCAAAGCGAGATTTGTAACGATCGTCCAGCTGCATGGGCTTTCGTTGTAGATGGTCTTCTGACAGATGATCAGCGTGATGCACTCGGCACGGCATTGGCTTCCCTTTAAATCAAACCCTGGCAGGGCCTTGCTCCTGCAAGGGGTAAGGCAGCCAGTGTCTGGAGCTGAAATATGGACTACAAGCTTGAAGTGGGCCTTTACGGAAATGGTCGCCCTGCAATTCAGGTGTATGACGACGAGGGGGCTCCGTTCTGCACCCTGTCTGTCAACATTCTCGATGCGGTCCTGGAGGAAGATGAAATTTGCATTAAAGCCTGGGACCTTCCCAGTGACTTCCTGCAGATGATCTTAGCCAGCGGCAAGTTTGACGAAACAGGCAAACAAGAACCGGCTGGCTACACGTCGGCGCCGGTATGGAGAATCCGCTGCCCTGAGCTCCTCCGAGCTATCGAGCAGTTTCAAGAAACGACTCGCTAACGCGATCAACCTAAACCCTTGCGGGGCCATCCCGTAAGGGCTGGCTCCGTCTCAGTTCTGGAGCTGAATATGTCAGGTAGTGAAAATACTCGTGGTGAATCTGCGATGGTGCCGGCAGCTGTTGTCCGCGCCCTTGACCATGTGCGGAGCATTTTCCCCGAGGTGACCCACGTCGTGTACACACGAGAGTGCAAATGGCTCTACATGAGCGATGAAGGTGCAATGCCAACTTTCAACGGTCTGGTGGATGTCGGCATCCTCGAGGATGCTTGCGACGCAGTAGCTTCCTTCCCTTGCGTGTTCTGCGTGCAAGGCGAGGCTTATTGATACGGACAAGAGGTGGGGCTTCCCACCTCGAGTCTTCTTACGAAAGACGGATTTCTTAAGAAGATTCTTCTGTCGGCCATGTGGCTGCCAGAGAAAGCCAGCTGGGGTTTCCAGCACATGACATTACCCCCGCGGGGCTTCATGGCCCCTTGTAGGGGCCATGGTTCCGCTCTACTTGGAGCAAAACCATGCAAGCTAAAAAACCCTTTATCTGCCTGTTCAAGAACTCGGCTGTTGAGTTGAAGACCTCTGTCACGGCCGTCGATCTACGTGACGCTGTGGCTCGTTTCTTCACCTCCGACGTCGGTATGCCGCTGGCTCATGCCAACAGCATTCCGGTCGATCTGATTCAGGACGTTCCGGCAAACTTCGAGACTCGCTACACCCTGGCTCAGGACGGCTGGTCGCTGCACGTTAATGCGGCGGACTCCGACCCAGCCGGTGAGACGAAGTCTCGTCTTGGTGACATCTATGTCCCTGAAGGCACGGTCCGCAACACAATCCTCGCTGCTCTGCGGCTCTACCAGGAGATGGGGATGGGTGACCCGGCTAATCGCTCGGATCACATCCACGACATCGCTACCAATGGTGACGATGACATCAGCATGGATGAGTGGGGCATTGAGAAACTGTGCCAAAGCATTAACTTTGCAGTGGCCGATCCTTGCGCAAAGCCTCTGGTCATTGTTCGAAGCACCAGTAACGATGAAATCCTGGTGCAGGCCAGCCACGCGGTGAAGGTCCTGTATCTCGAGGACAATGAGACTGGTGACGACTCTGATGACCTGGTTGTGCTGGGCGACATTGAAATGTGGAAGCAGGAGTTCGATGTGGTGCCAAGCGACTTGGGCGACCTCATCCCTCAGCTGAAACTGTCCAGCTCAGTCGAAGAGTGCGATATGGGAACTGTGGTGCTGGAGATCAACGGCGGCGTGGTGAACAGTGTTCGAAGCGATCGCCCTGTACGGGTTCTCATCCTGGATGAGGACTGCGAGGGTGGCGATAGTGAAAACATTCAAGAGGTAAACGGCCAGGAGGTTTACGTAAGTGACTTCCAGCTAACGGCGCTCGATGCCGGCGGCAATGGGATTGACCCTGAGTTCTGTCGTGCGGTGCAGGAGCAAATCCTGGGCTGATCGATAGCCACAAAATAGGCCAGCAGAGAGATCTGTTGGCCATCCTTTCAAACCCCATCAGGGCCACCCCTGATGGGGCGGCCCCATTTACTGGAGCTGTATCATGACTAGCATTTCAATCAACCTGGACTACTGCTGCAAATTCTGTCTGCGTTCTGCCCCTATCTCATTTGCCCCTGCGGCCAAGCTGGTCCCTGTTGCAGATGAAGAGGGTGGGCCCATTTTCATGGTGCCGGTCTGTCAATTCCATGCGGATGACTGCGGCGCCGATGGAGAAGAGCCTCTGGGACGCAGTGAGCTTGCGCGGAATCTCGCACAGGGTAATCCTCCTCGTGAGGTTCTCCTGGCGCCGATCCGTGGACCTGTCGACATTCCTGACTCTCCGGATTTCCTCGCTCTCGAGATTAAGCCGGAGTTGAGGGCTCTGGTGTTCAAGCTGGTTGAGGTAGCAGCGCAACATCGGCTGAATGCCGTCACTCAGACCTACTACCCGGCAAACTGGCTGAAGGGTGATTTAGTTGGGTGGAGCTCAGGGGCTGAGGAAGCCTCGTACGATTGCCCCGAAATCAATGTCTCTGAGAATGAGTTTTGGTTTACAGCTATCGCTAGCCACACAGATGACGTCTTCAGAACGGACCGCATCCCAGTCTCAGCTTTGGCTGATATGGAGATATCCTTCGGTAGAGGCCAGGTCGAGTTGAAACCGGGCGTTATCCAAATGAAAGGTGGTGAGAACCTTATCAAAGCATTGGGTAATCACCTGATGGAACCGACAACGTCTCTTGGCGCCATGGGCGTCAGCTGACATATCTGTGATCAAGGCGGCCAAGCGAAAGCTTGTGCCGCCTTTTTTTGTTTCTCGACTGGCATGCTGCTCCGAATCGACCTCTCGAGGACATGGCAAGAAGGCTCTCCGGCTTACGGGTGCATGCGCAGGCCAAACTGAAATGGCCTGATCGGTTCAGGCTAGCTTTACAGGTCCTTAGGTGACACTAGGTCGTGGTTGCCTATCGCGCATTTGAAGTCCTATTGCTGCTGCCGCGTACCACACCGCACGCCTGGCTGCTGGACGAAAGTCTTCCTCGCCTTCTTGCGCACCTTCTTCGATCACTATCGAGTTTTGGTCTGTTGCAATCCAGCAGTGACGCTCATCGTCAAATCGGACCTCTAGTTTAAGTTCTACCAGGAGACGGAAGCTGTCGCCGTCGCTATCACGAGGATCCCAGGTGGCTCGATGAAAGACCGGATCAATGTCGATTCCAAAACGCGGATCGTGGAAATCGTCATCGTCAACAAAAGGACCTTCGAGCCCAATCGCTAGAGCGGCAAGCTCGACCAAGTCTTTTTGTGTCCGAAGTCGAATGTCAGTCATCGCCGCCACCTTCAAGATTGGCTGCATTTGCGCGGCGCAGAGAAAGATATCCCTCCAGGATCTGTTTGGTGTCGGGATCCTTAGAGTGTTCGATAAGGCGCTCCAGGTTCGATTCCGTGAGGGCGCACAGGAATCGACCCTTGAACTCGCCGGAAAGGATCTCGCCATCAACGGTGCCCGTTCTGCTGTTGATCCACATCGACACATACTCCGTCTTGAGTGATGCGCTCTCTGGAATCTGGCCATACTTTTTCAGAAGCGATGTTACCCGCTGAAGCTTCCGCTTTTGCTCCCGGTCTCGGTTAGATTCATCGATATCGGCGGCGACAGCTTTGATCTGGTTCTCAAGCACCCACAGGAGTCCGATTCCGATTGCCGTCGGTACCGGTGCAGCTATTGCAGCAACGACGATCCCCACGTCGACCATCCAGGACACTGTGCCCTTCACGCCATAGTAGGTCTTGGCCACAGTGCCTGTGATCTGGTTTGTCCTATTGAGGACAGCATCCTTTGCGCCAACCGCGGTGGCTTCGACCCGGCACGACACCTCGTTCCGAGCTCGATCTAATGCTCCAAGTGCACGACTGAATGTTTCCTTCATGGAACCGCATCCTTTTTGCTTTAGTGGTCCTGGAGGCTTGACCACCTCCCATAGAGACCAGGATTTTGCCACCTCGGTGATATATGCAACCGGCAATTAGGGACGTCTAAGGGGCCAGTTCAACTGCAATCAAGCTGCTCAATGCTTGAGCACGGGATGCCACGCTATTGAAGCCAAGTTTGTGGTAGCCAACCCGGTGCGCATCGTGTGCGACAATTGCTGCTTTCCACAGGCTCACAGGTTCGGCGGATGAGAGAGGTTTTAAACCCCATAGCACTACGGGCGTTGGCTGCTGCTCGCGCCTCAATGCCCCAGCGACCCATCTACAGGTCCAGGACTGCTGATAAATTCGTGATAAGGGCGTCGACCGAACTGCTCAAGGCCATGACTGAGCTTGGAAAGGTTCAGGGCCGGAGTGCCAACTCTGAAATTATCTGCGCTGTGCTGGAGTCTCTTGAGGGGCGTCGCAAGGCTAATGTCACTCGCAAGGTCTACGTGGCGTACCTCGGCGAGGAAATGGTTGCGCACTTGATGGGGGACGTTGCGTTCTTCAGTGAGGACCATATTCGTGGTGAGGCGAAAAGCGTTATTCGTCTGCCTGACGGCATAAGGGGAGCGGTAGCTAGAGAGGTTGATAGGCAGCGATCGGAGGGCGGTGAGCTACGGTCCATGCAGCTCTGGGTGCTAGATGCCTTGGTGTGGTGGATCAATACCCAGAGAGCAAACTACGCGATGCTTGGGGCGTGCGTATCGATGGATGCTGAAGAGTCTGCTGAATCCGAAGGCCTATTTCCGTGACCCTTTATCGGGGCAGATAGGGCGCTTGGTTTATGTGATTACTGGAATCCTCATGACTGCCATTGATTGTCAGAGGTTTCCCAATGCTCATCCATGTCACACCCAAAATCTATGCCGGCAGGAACAACCGATCCGTGGATGTCTCTCTTGTGGATCTCAAGATCCCCGAGTTCGGTTTGTCGTTGCGCGGCGGTGAACACCTTGCGGGTAGAAAGCCATATCCCAACAAGTTCTATACCGTGGCATGCCGAAAGCAGGGGCGGGAAGCGGTAGAAGGGCTGTTTTTCGAGGTTGGTGGACGCGTGAAGGACTTCACTGTAATCACTCGCTGGGCGCTACAGGCAGAAATGGTCGTCCAGCACGTGGTGAAATACCACGTTCTGGATGAAGACTTCGATACCGTTACCGACAGCATGGTTCTCTGGCATGGTAGGTGGCCTGAATCTGCCAAGGACTGCACGCCAGCGTCGCACCAGCCTCGGATGGATGTGTTTTCAGACAACGGTCGAAAAGGGGACTTCCACGATACCGTGAACTCCAGCGGTATCGTCCTGGAGCGACATGAGACGTTCCGCATTCCCACGATTGCGAAGGAACGTCTCGAGCGTCAAAACTCGTTGTCGAACCGGCTGCCGCACTTCGATAGCGCGATCAAGCTTTGATGCGTGGGAGGCGACAGGCCTTCTAGTCTGTCGCCTTCATCGGCCGTGATCCTTCATCACGCCGAAAGACCTTCTCGGTGTGCGCTACCGGTTTCTTCCTTCCACGCGGACACTTCTTCTCTGAAGCTCTGCCCCCGCCACAGCCAGGCATTTTGCGAAGGGGAATAGAAAGCCCCCTTCAGAATGCTAGAGTCTGACAGTTGAATGCTCACCGGAACGCTTTCCGGTGGATAGTCATCTGCGTCCTCAATATCTTCGATGGCCATCCACCCCTCCTGATCCGTCGCGAGCTGCTCCACCTTGCTGACTACGTCAGGGATCTCGAAATCGCGACCACTCATGCCAACAAGGCCGCAGATTGTGCGGATGCCCACCTCCCACCTGTCCTTCCGAACAAGTGCTCCATCCGCACGAAATTCATAGTCCTCGACCTTGGCGTCTCGGTACTCAGGTTTGCGAAAATCCAACTCTGTAACTGCCCGTCCGGCCATAAAATTACCCTTTTTGCACCCCAACATTCTGGTCGATTATCTCTGGTCTGGGTTTTCTGCAACGTGAGATCCGGCCCCGAACCTGGGTGGATTGGGCCGTCTCAGTTAACGATCTCGCCCGTCAATAGGCGAAATTCTTAAGAAAAGTGCTGAGCAGTCGGTTGCAGATTCTTAAAATAAGGGACAATGCAAGCTGCATCGAAGAAAGGGGTACTTTGGCTGCTTCTGGATCGTGTGTGCGGCCATAGCTAGCAGCCTGAGATTCATTGGCTGGTGTGTAGGGTGTTCCCCTGTGCGCTTAACCTTGCATCAAGGAATAGAATCGTGTCGAGGAAGCACAACCTCAGCCCAGTAGGGGAGGGCTATGGGGCTCAAATAAAGAGCCTGCCATTGTCCTTGGATGACGTCTCGGAACAGACTCTGCGAGCTTTACTGAAGGCCGTGGAGGACGACGAGGTTGCGCTGCCCACCTTGCCGGAAGTAGCGCTAAAAGTCAGAGAGGCGGCAGAGCTGCCCGATGTCACGATAGCCCGGCTTGCGGGGGTTATTGGGACGGACACTGCGCTCACCGCTAGGATGCTAAAGGTGGTGAATAGCCCGCTGCTGCGTTCGGGCTGGGAGATAACTGACCTACAAGCCGCAATCGGCCGTTTGGGCGTTATCTATACCAGCAATCTTGCCGTTGGCCTGGCAATGGAGCAGATGTTCCGTAGCAAGTCGAAAGCGCTCGACAAGAAGCTACGAGAGGTCTGGCGTAAGAGCCTGGTTGTGGCCGGTGTTTGCCATGCTATTTGTAAGCGACGGTCAGACTTGAGTGCTGACCAAGCGATTCTGGCAGGGCTAGTCCACATGATAGGTGTGCTTCCGATCCTCACCTATATCGATAAGCACAGCCTCCGCGTAAGCCCTGCTGAGCTTGACTACGTCATCAACCATGTCCACCCAGTTATAGGGCACAGGATTCTTGCCCAATGGGATTTCCCGGCTCAGTTGGCGGATGTTCCTAGCAGCTTCTCTGACCTAAGCAGAAGATCGGAACAGCTCGATTACGTGGATGTCGTTCAGGCCGCGTGTATCATTTCGAACCAGGGCAGCTCTGGACCATTTGGTGGTGTTGACTGGGAAACGAGTCATGCGTTGCTGGCGCTGGGCTTGAAACGAAGTGATGCGGGCCTGTACCTGGAAGAGGCATCAGTGCTCGCCGGCTAGCGAATACGGCTCAATCAAGGGGCTTTCTTTTGAGGGTGAGGAGGGGCTTACCCGTAGGTTTCTGTGGTGCCTGGCCCCTGGGCTTTTGACAGCGACAGTCATCGGTATTGCCCACTTGGTTGAGAGGCTTGCTCAGGATTTTGAATCCGGACTGGCGGAGCTCATCAAGGTGTACACGATCGTCGCTGCTCATAAAGCGTTCAATGCAAAAAAGCCCGGTGCCCTGGCAACTGGGGCACAGCGCTAAAACTGCAGGCTCATCGAGTTGAATTACGCGTTGCTTGGCCATCTAAAGTTCCTACTACAAGGACGGCTAGGCTTTTAGCAGGAAAGGGAGCTCCTAGCCAATTTCTTGGCTCTCGTCGAATTATGCTAGTCCCAGTCTGGGACAGATCGCTGCAGGAGTTGTAGACCTCCTGCAGCGCTGGTGCCTATCAGTTGCGTACTACTTTGCCAGTGGCAGCTGAGTGAACACTTTCGATTCCTTGAAGGCGCATTGCGTTTTTGGACACTGGCGTGTCATTCACCGGCCTGACGGTGATAATCACAGAGGCCTGCTCTGACCAGGCTCCCTCCACATCCCGCGCCCTGTAGGTGACTGTCGACGTGCCGTGCCAATCAGGGGCCGGCTCAAAGCGGAGCTTGTCGCCTTCAACGAACGCTGTCCCGTGATCGCTTTGGGCCTGTTTTTCCAGGGCGAAGGTGAAAACCTGGACGCTATCTATATCAGTTGCGATTAGGAGAACTTCTCCAGGCACATCTTCGTCGATGGTCAAATTTCTTGGCTGGGCAACGGGGGCGTCATTCACTGGGGTTACGGTGATGCTGATGGTCGCACTGTTTGACCAGGCTCCAGCGTCGTCTTTTGCCCGGTATGTGATTGAAGTAGAACCAGACCAGTTCGGCGCGGGCGTGAAGGTGAGGGCAGAGCCGGTTATGGAGGCGCTCCCGTTTGCGGGCTGTCCAATAACCTCAAACGTGAAGGAGCTGCTGTCGATATCACTCGCACTCAGGGTAAGGGTTGCAGGAGTATCTTCGAGAGTGGAAAGGCTCCGGTTCGCAACAACAGGTGGGTCGTTGACAGGGCGAACTACCACGGTGACCGTTGCCGGTGCCGACCATGCGCCAGCGCTGTCTTGGGCCCGGTAGGTGAGAGTAGTGGTTCCATACCAGTTCGCCGCGGGAGTGAAAGCTAGCGTTGCGCCGCTTAGGGTCACAGTCCCGTAAGCAGGATTCGGGGCTGAAATAATCTGGAAAATGGTCGGTGCCGGAGAGTCAATGTCAGTAGCTTGCAGCACCACGCTTCCATAAGAGTCTTCATCCAGGGTGAGACTCATGTCTGCGGCGACAGGCGCATCGTTTACTGGGTTAACAGTGATGGTAATCACTGCGGAATTGGAAACAGCGCCCTGGCTATCGGTCGCCTGATAGGTAAGAGAGGCTGTGCCATACCAGTTTGGCTTAGGTGTGAAGATCAGAGTGCTCCCAGAAATGTATGCCGATCCAGCCGCAGGCGCGGGCTGAGAGAGAAGGACAAACGTGTGGCTGTCGCCTGCGTCTGGGTCGTACACCGAAAGCGGAAAGCTGCCGGTGGTATCTTCATTCGTGCTGAAAGAAAGAGCGTATGCGGTTGGGGCTGTGTTTGCGGCAACGCAGGTGTCGCCGATCTTTGTCCAGGTGTTGTACGTGGAATTTTGACCGGGCGCCTTTAGCCTGGAACAGTATCCAGCCTCTTGCTGGTTGGCTACCCGTCCTTCGAAGTTCCAGATTTGATAGCCGGTTTGGCCGGCAGGACAAGATGCGAACTTGAGGTTATAGCATTTGACTTGGACGGTCCCCCCGTCAGCGAGGCCGGTCAACGGCACCATCAGCATTGAAATCAGTAGAGCCGCCGCGATGGCGAGTGACCCAAAGGTTGAGCCCGTTGTAGCCAGTCGCCTGGCCCGGCCTTTCGCAGTTCCGCTGGTCATAAATTTCCCCGCAAAGCAGTGGTGGTAAACATCTGTTCACTGGCAATTCTTGCGCATGCCGTAACGATGCAGGCCTTCGATCTGCACCCTCTTCTGGGCAGCAGTAGGGGCGGCACATTCACGGCATGGTTGCTTTTGATCAGCCAGAAAGTCTTCTGCACCTAAACGAGGGACGGATCACCTCCAACGCAAGGGCACGGGCCGGGATACTCCATGTGGTGGATCCTTGTGGAGTACATCTATGAACAATGGCCGTCACGTCGGTGCATCTCGCAGGCTGACACTACTGAAGCGATTTGCGCGTTCTCTTGACTTGCTTTTCCTGTATTCGGACCGTGCAAAGCGCTCTCGCCAGGCGGCGTCCGCGCTTGGAATTGAGAATGTCGAACTTATGTACGACGGTGGGCTTGAAGTGGGGACTGGCGCTCTTATTCACCAGTTCAACACTGGAGCTCCACCAGGTGAGGCTCCCTACCCAATTGTTGTCGGAGTTATCGAGGATGACGGTCACTTCGCAACCTTCAAAGCTACTTATATTCCTCAAGAAGATCTTCTGGTAGCGAGCTGGGGAAAAAGACCAAGAAAGCCGCAAGACTTATGGGTTCCTGTCGCTGAGTTCCCCAAGGCACTTCATCAAGCGATAGAGCTTTCAAAGCAAAAGTCTTGCGTGATCAACTTCTGAAAGTGAGTTTGTCAATGAGTAGCATTGAATCGGTTAGTGGCGAGCGTCGCCAGTTCACAATTCATCCCGCAGTAATTAAAACTTTAATCAATGAGCAGGCAGGGTCACTCAGCAAGGCATTCGCTGAACTGGTGATGAACGCTGTTGATGCTGGTGCAACCAGCGTTTGCATAGCCGCTGACCCCAAAGAGGGTACGTTCCAGATATCGGATAATGGGCGTGGCTTTAGATCGCGTGAAGAGATTGAGCAGTTCTTCGAATCATTTGGCACCCCACATGTCGAGGGAGATGCTGTATATGGGCGCTTTCGGATCGGCCGCGGCCAAGTCATGTCTTATGCAAAGACTGTCTGGAGAAGCGGGTACTTCGAAATGCACGTTGACTTGGAGAATGAAGAAACCTTCGGGTATCACCTGATAGAGCATGAGGTGTCTCATCCGGGATGTACTATCAGTGGTACGATTTATCCAGGGAAAAAGCATCTGATTGATGCGGAAATTCTTGCGGGGATCGTTGAGTGTAATTATCGATATCTCGGCGACTATGATTCATGCTTCAAGGAAATGATTAGGTTTGTCGCGGTTCCGATTACAGTGAACGGAATAGATGCGAATGAGCCACCTGCGGCCGGCAAGTGGAACATCGAGGATGAATATGCTTGGTATAAGTTTTCCCGTGAGGAGCAGGTGTTAAGCATATACAACCAAGGTGTGTTTGTTTGTGCAATTCCCGCCCGAAAATTCGGTGCCGGCGGTGTTGTGACTACAAAGAAACCCCTTCGCATTAACCTGGCGCGCAATAGCATTATCGAGCATCAATGCGACACCTGGCAGCACGTACGGAAGGTCATGGCTGAGCGATTTGAATTGCAAATGGGCAAGCTCAAGAAGCTTACTGATACAGAGGCAGCAGCGCTTCTTAAAGATCTGATTTTCACAGATAGAGTTTTTAGCAGTGAGACGCTGGGCAGCATTTGCAAGGCAAAGTTCATTCCTGATGTATTTGGCGAGGTTAAAGCGCCGAACGATTATCTAAGGGCCCAGCGATATACACTCTTTGATGGTGAGCACATGGCCATTGCTGAGCAGGTACAAAACAGCGGGATGGCGACCGTGGTTATGCCGCTTCTGTTGCATCGGGCAAAGGCGGACGTCACAGAGAAAAATACAGTCGCAGTAATTGCTAGACTCCGGGAGCGATTGGGATGGAGTCGAGATATTTCCTTTCACCCGTTCGATGATTATGTTCGGGAGTTGAGTAGCACATCGAATCTCCTCTCTGACGACGATCTAGATTCTGAGGAAAGGCTAGTTTTAAATGAGCTAAGGGATATAAATAAATCAGTAGCTATGCTCGTAATGAGCAATGGCGGCCGAGCCCGAAGACTGGTTGCAGGAGTGTCCGACTGCATGGAAGGCTGGACTGACGGGGCTTCATATATCGCTATCCATAGGCGTCTTTTGAAGGGTGTCAGAGGGGTCAATACACGTCGGCGTAGTCTGCGGCAGGGTGCTATCCGGGAGAAAGACAGGAGTGGTAGTCCAGCGAAGTTAGTGAATCTCCTCATTCACGAATATGCGCACGATGACAGCAGTTTAGGCGATCACCACCACAGTCGTGAATTTTATGTCAGATACCACGAGGCTACTATGCATCGTGAATACGGCAAGACAATCGACCAGCTCTTCCGTGGATACATAGCCGGTATTTCTAAGCTTCAGATCGTGCCATCGGGAGAGCACAGTGCTCACTTAAAAGTTCTGACAGGGCATGTGGACAAGCTTGCCAAGAAGGGCGGGGGTAAGGAAGAGGAATAGTTGGGTTGATCTAGTGATAAAGAGGGGGGCTTTGCCCCCTCTTTATTTTGCTTGCCACGCTACTGGATGTCTGTGATCCGCCACAATCTAAGACGCAAGGGCGGATAACTGACTAGTTTGAAACCTTTACATTCTGGGTTTTCGGCTTGCTTTCCAGTGTTGTTATGTGAATCGCCGTGGCTGGGGTTGGCTCATCATTAATAGGGCGCACTTTTACCGTTACCTGAGCGGGCAGCGACCAGGCGCCCTCAACATCACGAGCACGGTAGCTTAGCGTCGTAGATCCATTCCAGTTCGCAGCTGGTGTGAAATTGAGTTGATTGCCCTGGACCTGTGCCACGCCGGCATCTGTTGCTGCGTTACCCACGATCTCGAAGGAAAATGTTTGGACGCTGTCGATGTCGGTAGCTTGCAGGGGCACAGAACCCGGAGAGTCCTCATCGATTTCAAGAGTAAGGGGTTGTGCTACTGGCGGGTCATTTACCGGACTCACAGTAATGGTGATGGTAGCCACGTTAGACCAGGCCCCTGCATCATCCTTGGCCCTATACGTTAAGCTCGTAACCCCATTCCAATCAGATGCTGGTGTGAACGTCAGGGTGGAGCCAGAGACGCTGGCGACGCCATTGGCTGGGGGGCTGACGATTTCAAATATAAAGACGGAGCTGTCGACGTCGGCCGCAGTAAGGGTCAGCGTCGCCGAAGTATCTTCGGGCGTGATCAGGTTCCTGGCGCTTACGGCTGGGGCGTCATTGACTGGGCGAACAGTGATCGAGACTGTTGCCGGTGCCGACCAGGCTCCACTGCTGTCTTGGGCTCGGTAGGTCAAGCTCGTTGTGCCATTCCAGTTCTCCACAGGCGTGAAGGTCAGAGTACTTCCTACGATTGATGCGGAGCCATGTGCTGCGTTCGGTGGGGACACGATTTGAAAGACAGACGGACTGGGCGAGTCGATGTCTGTCGCCGACAGCGTTACAGATCCCGAAGTGTCTTCGTCGATAGTTAGGGATTTGTCGTGGGCTACTGGCGGGTCGTTGACCGGTGTCACGGTGATCGTGACGGTCGCAATGTTTGACGTAGCTCCCCTGGAGTCTGTCGCCCTGTAGGTGAGGCTGGTTACCCCATTCCAGTCCTGACGGGGTTTAAAAATGAGCTGGTTCCCTGCGATCACTGCCGATCCGTGTTGGGCGTCCGGCGCGGTGACAATCGTGTAGCTTGCGAAATCCCCTACGTCTGGATCTATCACGCTCAGAGGAATGGCGACCTGAGTATCCTCCAGAGTGGTTGCAGATCTATCGCTCACGATCGGGGCAGTGTTGTCGGGGAGGATGTTTACTGTGAGGTACTTTGTGAGGTTGATTTCGACAGCACATGGCTGAATCAGGGACCCAGGCGGGGCGGCGCCCAAAGCGTTACAGCCGATGCCTGGTGAGACAATTATCTGGTGTTCACCATAGGGGATTGGTTGAGGCGGGACAGTGATCATCTGGAACGTGTTCCAGTCAAGAATCTGCATTTCTTTCGTCATCATGTCGCGGTCGATAACGAATGTCCCGGTGTACGTGTTTACTGAAGAGAAGTTGGTGCAGGGGCTGTTTGTGTTGATGCGGCAGTCATGAGGCATGACCGGCGTCAGTGAGTTCGTGTCTGACTCGAAAATCTGGTTCGTAGTCCCACTTACAGTAATGCTCGAGGACTGCGACCAACCCATGGTCGTAAAGCCACGAATGAGCTTGCCGGCGACGTTTTCCTGATACTTCACAACCACCGAGATCGTTTCCCCTGGGCGAACGTTTGCCGTAGTACTGCCATCGGCAAAGGTCACACTGAGGTAGGTGGGCTCTACCGTGGTGGCGCCTCGAGCAACTTGTGCGACTAGGCCCAACAGCAGAAATACCGTAGGTAATAACATCACGTAATTAAGGAAAGCTTTGAGGTGCACGCGCAAGTGCAGGCGGCCGGCTTCTTTGGTGTGGCCATGTTGGAGATTAGATTTGCCAGTGAGTCTTGCACTTCGCAGGGCGGTTGCTGGATACCGCCACCAGGTAGCTAATGCCATATCTTTAAGGTCCCCTTCAGGGTTTTGCACTATCTGCCTCGCCTGACACGCGTCATTTGATGGGCAAGATAGAAATAGCCGAAGGGTCCTAAGCAAAGGGGGCAGTTCGCCCCAGGTTCAGGGACGAAAAAATGGCACCACAAGGTACGCCTGGCAGGAATCTGGCACGTATAGCATTTTTCAATGGCATTTATGCCACTTGGCTTTTGGCCTTTTCAGCTTTCTCGACTTCCTAGGTCGCTAGGACCTGGCTTTCTAGCCGATGGTATTTGTGGGCTGGGGAAAATAGGTCGAAGATTCTTCGAGCGAAGAAACAGCTAGTTCGATGCGGAATCTGGAGGATTTTTTCTCATCATGTCCCTGAAAGGGAGCTGATTGACCTGTAGTCGTAATGCATGCGCGTATGATTCTCATTAACATATAATGAGGGTCTTCCTGTGGGATTTTTAGGGCTGCACCTGCTTGGCAGGTTGATGAAGCTGTCGGTTTTACTTTCACTCGTGCTGTCAGCGCTAGCCATGCCATTGCAGTCGATGGCGGCTACAGAGTGCAGATACAACGGAACCGCCCCGTACACCTTTTTAGGTTGGACAGTTTTCTACAATGGCAGCTTGGGCGAAAGGACGATCATTTGGTGGGACGGTGTGAACGTCTACCTGGGGAGCGGTCAACAGACCTCAGTCCAAGCTGGCGGTCACACGTACACGATGGGGGACTATGTCGGCGAGACCGAGGATAGTGTTGCTACGAACGCGACCTTCTACGTATGCCGCGAGTCTTCTAATCAGCCTCCTTCAGTCGGCAATGTTGGGCTCACTGCACAGGAAGACACCTCAGCTTCCATAACGCTCACTGCCTCTGACCCAGACGCCGGCGATTACCATTCGTTCCGGATCGTCTCATCTCCAAGCGCATCGGCCGGTTCGGCGGTGATCAGTGGCGCGACACTGACATTTACCCCCAAAGCGAACTGGAACGGAACCACGTCACTGACCTACCAGGCCACCGATAGCAAGGGCGTGGTATCAAACGTTGCGACGGTGACTATCACCATTACGCCAGTCAACGATCCCCCGATAGCACTTCCACTCAGCCTGACGGTCGATGAGGACGCCGTAGGAAGCGTTGCACTCGGGGCAACTGATATCGATTCACCGATACCGACAATCTTTCAGATCGTGACTGCGCCAAACCCTGCATATGGCTCGGCGGTCATATCAGGCGGATCGTTGATTTTCACCCCGGCCGCGAACTGGAATGGCACAACCTCGCTGACCTATAGGGCCCAGGACAACAGCGGAGATCACGGTGAGCCCGGTCAATGACCCGCCAGTTGCGATGCCACTGTCCCTGGTGATTGATGAGGACACCCGCGGAGTCGTTACTTTGCTGGCGACGGATATTGATAGTGCCCAATCCTTCGAGTACGAGTTGGTCGGTCTTCCAGGGGGAGCTGTCGATGTTTCCATTGAAGGCGACCAGCTCGCTGTCAAACCATTTCTCAACTGGAGTGGAAGCGTGTCAGTTGGCTATCGCGCCAAGGATCAAGGTGGCGAGTGGTCTTCCACTGCGCTTGTGGCTGTTACCGTGCGCCCGGTGAATGATGCCCCGGTGATTTATCTGCCAATGAGGATCAAATCCCGTGAGTCTGAATCGGTGTCCGTGAAAGGGCGCGTGCAGTAGCAAACGGCGATTACAGAAGTGGGACCGGTCCGGGCTCAGTAATATGAGCTCGGATTTCGCGAAGGGAAGGGGCCGGCTTGCCATCCTCATAGCGATACGTGGAGTCCAGGGATACCTCATCAACCTGAGTGACATCTGCTGCAGAAAAGTCTTTGCGGGCCTCTTCACCAAAATGGGCAATGTGCAATTCGAAGGCTTCTTCTGCGCTTCGAGCTGCATAGATGTCACTGTCACCGACCCAGTAAAGCTGCAGGGGCGTTCCCTGCAGCGGGCTGGACATCTTAGGCAGTCGCTGGTCTGCGCTGTGCTGGATGTCGGTTACGATGGCATGCATTTCAGACTCCTTCAGCCGCCTTGGCTGGCCACTCACATTCGTTGAAACTTTCGCTCAGCATTCGAGTACTGAGCGATGAACCAAGCCTGCCATTCTCCACTGGCGCTCAGATTTGCAAGTTAGATTCTACGGTCACATGGCGTGGAAGCTCGTCAATTCTTCGGGTGCCTCGGCACTTGGGGAATGAGGTGCAGCCAAAGAACACCCTGTCCTTGATCCCCCCATTTTGCCCCTTACCGAACCGAGGCGTCATAACACCGGTGCACCTTGGGCAGGTGACCAGTTTTGCAGCGTCATAAATCGAGATCGGCGTGTTCGGCACATTGAGAGCGGCGGTCGCGCTGGCCGGCGAATCAAGAGGGGATTGAGGGACGGGTAGGGGGATACTATCGTGTGCCACAGTCTGACCTGAGGGCGAAGCCTTAAACATCTGGGCGAGTGCGGAGCCGTCAATAAGCTCCATGCTGGTGCCTTTGGCGAATCGAACAGCATCTGCTGTGAAATTCCCTGACGTGACTACAAAACCACCTGCTGCGCCTCTGGCGGACATCACGCCATAGAGTTCTCGCACCACCTGCACACTGACTTTCAGAGCTTTCCATTGTTTGCACTGTACGAGAAACAACTCGCCGCCTTTGTGCATCACGAGGTCGATGCCCCCGTCAGCACCTTTCGCGGTTTCCGAGACGGAATATCCGCGCCTGCGAAAGGCCTCTCCTACCATCTGCTCGAACTGCTCCCAGCTGAGGTTTCTAATGGCCTGACCAGTTAGGGGAGCGGAGCCGATCTTGTTGAACCTACGAGCGCGTGCTTTTCTTTGGATCCAGCCAATCACGCCTCCCAGGATGAAGATTGGTGGAATGATGAACTGGCCTATATGTGCCGCGATGGTTGCAAAATGAATAGCAAGCGTGTCGGCCAGGTGACCAGCATCGAAGGTTTTCATCACGGGGAACTCCTCGCCCCCGAAGAAGCGAAGAGTCGCAAACGTTACGCCAGCGATGATCAGATTCGCCCAGAGCGGGATCTTGATAGCAATATTCAGCAGATCATCGAGAAAGGATGTTTTGCGGCGGCGGGCCATGTGGGTCTCCTGAAAAACTGATTGATGCATGATGGAGACTCGGATCGAAAAGGGGCGCCCTATTGGCGCCCTTATCCGGTGCTAACCGGGCAGGATCCGGATGAAGTATCCAAATGGCTCGAACGCGTCGAAGGGCCAGCCTGATTCTCCGGCCGGGGGCTTCATGTAGCTCAATTGCGCAATATCAGGATCATGGATCACTACCTGAAACTCGGAATGGGGCTCTGTGACCACCCAATGCCAAGAGTTCTTTCTCCCATTGGCAACCTTCAAGATGCAAAGGCTATCCTCTGGGTGGTGCTCCCAGCCCCGCCAACGCTTCATCTCACAGCTAATGCCGTGCTCCCTAAGTCCGCTCATTAACTCGGAGAAATTGCTCGAGAAAGCGGGTTTGTTTCCTCTCTTTACCCCAAATCCCAGGCGCTGGAAGGTGTTTCTGGCTATGGGGTAGTTCGTGGCAGCAATCATTGCCAGGCATGCAACACCACAGCCGTGAGTATCTTCTTGTTGAACGGTCGCGACCTTTAGGTTGTGGAGTGATCTGCGGCGCATGGTTCAGATCTCGTTGCTAGTGGACAGGTACAAAGGCTGGTAGCCCGGCAGCTTGACGAGCATGTTGTCTCGATCCACTTGCAAACCACTTCCCTCGAAAAGGTCCGCGACCCAAAGAACCGATGAGTCGAACAGTTTCTTAGCCGATTCGCGGGCGCTCTTCACCAAACCGGACTCGTGGTATGCGATCCGCTCATCGCTTGCACACAGGAAAAGAACAGTGCGGCGTGGATGGCACATTTGATAGGCCTGGCTGAATTCGTGGGCCGCTTCTACTGGCGAGAGGCCGGTGTATCCGCGAGCCTCCATAGGTGTGGTAGCAGCAGTTGTTGCCCGGTAGGTGTCGTACTGTCTTTCAAGGGCTTCGCGCGCAATCCAGAAGCTTCTTTCGTTTGCTGAAAGCCAGTCGATTGCTTGGGGGGGCGTCATGTGGGAGGTCATAGGCGTCTAGTAATGCCTCGAGGACATAGAAGCCCTGAGGAATTGAATTTATCGCTGACATGGTAAGAGCAAGCGGTGCCCAGTCAGGTTTTCCAGCGGCCCTTCGTGTCTGCTGTCCGTCCGAGACATAGAATCCGAACTGGTCAGCCTTTGCTTTGGAGTACTCAAAAGTCTGCTGACCAACCAGGTGTTTTTCGCCGCGGGCCTGGGGCATCAGGTTGTGATTGGTGTCCTGCCAGTGCTGCGCCACATCGTGACCAGGCCCGGAGTGACTTCGACGAGTCGCGAGTCCAGTCCCCAGCACGAACATTGCGCTCGGGAGGAGGAACAGGATGTAGATGACCCCCATGGCCCTTCTAGCAAGGGAAGCGAATTCTTCTTGCGATAGTTCTACGGTTTCCCACTCAGAGCATGTGACGCTAGGCAGAAGGCTCTGATCTGCCTCAAGCTGCATGGAGCTGGAAAAGCCTTTGCATTGCTCTGACTTCACACGCCCTTGCGCAGATGGGCTACCAAGTGACTGCAAGTAGGAGGTGGCTTCGGTCAGCAGTTTGGAAGGTGCAAGCTCCGGAGCGATGCTGCTTCCAAGCAGGATCAAGAGTCCCAGTAAAAGGCCTGGGACGAGAGTTGTGGTCAGGAAAGCGAACCTGAGTGCCCAGGTCAGTGTGGAAAATCGAAATGCTGTATACCGCTTTTGTAAGGTGCTCATGGCGTCTCTGCTCCATCTAGAGACCGCCATCCTCACATCGCGAGGTCGTGAGGGGACTGGGTATCTGCCCCGTCAACAGGGGCGGTTGAGCCAAGCCAGACCTTATGATGATTAGGGAGCAGAAAGTGCCGCGCTAAGGAGTTCCTCTGGGGAGAGGTTTGCTCCGAGAGCGTCAATGACACCAGGGTTGAAGGTGATGGCCACGCCTCGAGGAAGAGCCTGCACCATACTGGCGATCGGCGCTGGGGCTTGGGAACCATTTACCCGAAGCATTCTCTGCAAGAGGCTTCTCGCCTGGCTTAGTACCTGTTCGTGGTTGGACGCGGTGGTCAAAATCTGGACGCGGTTCTTCTGCATCGTTGCCTCAGCGATCTTAGGGCCAAAAGGCCGCATTCTGGTTCCTAGAAATTTACCTTGTAGCCGGCCTCTTTGGCTGCTGCTTCCAAGTGCTGGAGGTGATCCGTTGCCTCAGCTGCTTCGCCGTATGTTGGCCATTTGGACCCCGTAAGCTTTTCTGAGAGGGCGTTGGCCAGCATCTCTCTGATCTGAGTGTCCACCTCACCAAATTCCTGGATCTTCTTGTCGATTCCCGCCGGACACATCAAGGCGACTATTTGGGGTTGGGTTAGCCGAATGCCGGTAACAGACTCAAGCTCATCCACCGCGTCGCCAAGGAGGGCGCGATTGAGCGTGACGTTGGGCGAGGTGGTTACGAGGTGTTTTTGAAGGTGCTCCCGGCGGCGTGAGGTTCCGCTGGAAAGCTCAGCCGAGAGTGTGATTTTCCTCGCCTGTATGGCCCGAGGAAGGCGCCCAGAGAGCTTGTGGGCGTAACGCCGGGCCAGTTCGTACTCGAATGGATAGAGGCCGAAGCCATTGGCTTTGCGAAAGGCTTCCACGTCTACATACAGGAAGCCCTTGGTCCGAGCTTCCGCCTTCAAGCTATCTGAAAAAACAGAGCGGCCTTTGCCAGTTGTCCCGACTATGTGGGTGGTAACAAGAGAGTCGATCGAGGTCTCGATTTTTTCACCGCCCTGTGTGACAAACCGCATGCTGGCTGAATTTGCGAAGGGATGCATTGGCGTTCTCAGCTGTCTGATGATTGATGTCTACCTTGGGGTGACATGCTAACAATGAATTGGCGGTCCGCAACCGCCAGTGGGGGTGGGAAGCGGGAAGGGCTAGCGGGGCCAGCCCATTCCATATTACTGAGCAACTCGGAGCCGGAGTGTGGCCCGCTTGTTCTCGATCGTCTTAAGCTTTATGGGGGGAGCTACAAGCGATGGCGCATCATTTATGCTGCCGACCATTACAGGAACACTTATCTCCGCCGAGTATGTTCCGTTCGCATAAACGGCTTGATATTTGAAGTTTGTAGTGCCGTACCAGTTAGGTGCTGGAATGAACACGAACCTATCTCCGCTGATGCTTATTTTTCCGGCGGCAGTAGGAACATTGCTTGTGATCCTGAAATTATAGTTTGGCCCGGCTCCGGGTATAAGAACGGTTGTCTGGGTGTCTTCTTTCGTATCTACGGAGGGAGGCTGTATGACTTCGATGTACACCTTAGCCATTGTGGTTAGGAACGGAGAGGTTAGTTGTCTGAGGTGAGACCTGAAAGACGCTTTGCCCGTCCATCCAGGGTTTGGTTTGAATAGTGCAACGCCACCATATGGAACAGCGGCCCCACCAACTACATCGAACATGGCTGCTGGGCCGAAAAGATCTGCAGTGTTAGTGGTGTCAAAGAAAATCGTGGTGTACTCAGTATCTGCGGGTATGTACAGGTACAGATCCTTAGCTACTGGATAGGGCTCGGGGGCTAACTGGCTGCTCACTGTAATGCTTGCGGTAGCAATGTTAGAGACCTTACCCGTGCTGTCCTTTACCCGATACTGGATTGAGACGGGGCCTGTAAAGTCGTACGGCGGGGTCCAGAGGAACCAGTCTTGCGTACCTGGATAGCCAGCAACTGACGAGCTCACCAGCTCCCAGCCCACGATGCTGTTGCCGTCTGGTGAATAAGCGACGTCAGATGGCCAGAAGGTAAAACTCTGGTTCTTGTAAAGGGTGCGGCTGAAGTCATGCGCAACGGGAGGGGACTCCATCGACTTTACGGTAATTGGGACCGTGTAGTCTGCAGAAGCACCGCCGCTTTGGTAGTTAGCACGATATTTAACTGTTGTGGTGCCAAACCAGTTCGCTTTAGGTGTGAACGTGAGTGTGCCGCCGCTGATAGTAGCTGTGCCATTTGGAGACTGAGCAGTGACGACATAGGTATAGCCGGAAGTCGGGCCAAGGCTTACCGATTTTGCAGCATTTTCGTTTGTATCAATGGAGATATTCGGGGCGACGTAGATCGATGCTGTGGCTGTTGTAGTTGATGCGGTATTCGGATAATTCGCATCACCGTTAATGCAGTAGTACTGATAAGAATCTGCGCCGGTATAGCCAGTTGTTGGGTTGTAGACCATGGCCATGCCCCAGAAAGCGGCTGTGCCGTGTTGCGGCTGAGTCGCCGGAGGTGCATTTAGATTTGTAGTGAACCCATTGGTACATACCGCGCCCCCTAATCCTTGAGTGTTCTTCTGGGTGTAAATGAACACATTGCCGGCTTTAGGATGGCCAGCAGGGTTTAATGCATTTGCAATGGTTACATTGAATCTGACAATCGGAGATTTCTCTCCATTCTGATCGACGCCCCTGAGCTGGTATGTGGTTACCCCGCTGGCTCCCAGTACCTTCGGTCTAAAAAATATTGCGCCGAAGTTAGCCTCAACAATACCAATGCTAGGCTGAGAAATAATCTCGACGGTCTGGACTTTGCCACCATCAGGATCCTTAAACATGAGTTCGATGTTATCCATCGTCTCTTGGAACCGGTAAATGTTGACATTAACGTCGTACCCGACGGTCGAATACGGCGCTGCCGCAAATGCTTGGTTACCAAGCACTACAGCAACAATGACCATAAGGGCCTTTAGCACAGTCGACCTGACGACCGTCGACATTTTGCGGGTTGTTTTCATTTGGCACCTCGGTGAAAAGCATGTGGGGTGTCGTTGATTGTCTGATCGATGCAGGGCGAGTGAATTTGGGATCGCTGTCTTGGGCATCGAGGAGAGAGGTCTGACCGGCAGAAGCGCTTCTTCAACGCTTGGATCTTCTCAAGTGGGACATGCAAAAATGCATCTATTCGCCCCTGTGACTGGGCCAGTTCCAGGCAAAAATGTATTAACCCGGATTTCTCATGAGGCCGGCAGGCGTGGCCGGTGAAGCCTCGGCGTATCAACAACCTGCCTTCCACCGCTAAAAATTGATCGTTTTTTATTCAATTCCCGCGTATGGGGCGCACTGCCCCCTTTCCCCCATTGAGCCGGGCCGGGGGCGCCCGCCTGTTCAGGTCGGCTTGAGGCGGGCAACCAGCCCCGCAAAGAGTTCCTGATGCGGATAGGCCTCGCTGATCAGCACGCGGATGCGCCGGCTGTTGCGAATGATCACCGCACCGATCTTGAGCAGTTTCAAGCGCAGGTTATGGATGCTCATGCGCGCCAATGCGGTGCCCTGGAGATGATCGCGTAGCCGTTCGAACAGCACATAGGCAAAGGCCGACAGCATCAGCCGCCACTGGTTGGTCCACCAGCGTGGGCTGGAGGTGCGGTCGGCGAACAGATCCAACTGTTGGTCCTTGATCCGATTCTCCATGTCGCCACGGCCGCAGTAGTCTTCGTAGTACTGCTGGGCAGCATCCTCGGCAAAGCGGGACACGACGATGAAGCGTGGATTGGCACCCTGCTCGCCATGTTCCAGGCGCGACACGACCAGGCGGCGCCTACGCCAACTACCGGCCTGATAGAGGAAGCGATACACGCCGGACATCTTCTGCCCGGTTTCTTGGTAGGCCTCGGCGACCGCTTGCATGGCCGGCGCCGCCATCCGCTGCAGGCGGGTGTTGCGGGCCAGACCCACCACATAATCCACCTGCTTGCGGTCACACCAGTCGAGCATGCGATGTCGGCAAAAACCGCCGTCACCGCGGAACACGATGCGGGTCTCTGGCCAGAAGCGGCGAATGAACTTGACCAGCAGTGCCAGGATGGCCCAACTGTGTCGGGCGCCATCGATGTTGCTCGGGCGCAAATAGCTCACCAGCAGATGGCGACCACAGAACACATAGAGCGGCAGGAAGCAGTAATGGTCGTAATAGCCATGGAAGAAGCGCCCTTCCTGATCACCATGCACCGGCACATCGGTCGCATCGAAGTCGAGCACGATCTCAGCCGGCGCCTGGTCATGCTGGGCGATGAAGTGCTCCCACAGCAGGCGATGGGCTTGCACCACCGTTTCGCGATCGGCTTGCTGTTCCAGGCGCCCCAGAGTGGATTTGCCGGCCAGCGGTTGCAGGCGGTTGACCGCAGTCTGCAGCGCGTAGTCATGGCGCAGGCCGTCATGATCGTTGAGATCCTCGTAGCCGGCGGCCAGTGCATAGATACGCTGGGCGAGCAGTGTCTGCAGTCCGTGCTGGACACGCCCAGGATCACGCCGATCGGGAACGATTTTGGCCAGGCGGCGGGTCAAGCCATGTTGCTGGTCGACCTCGCGCAGCAGCAACAAGCCCGCATCCGAGGTGATGTGACCACCGGTGAAAGAGGCCTCGACGAGGCGGCGAGAGAGGGGTGAAAAGTGGAGTTTTTCTGGTAGCATTTTGTGCGCGGCTGAAGACTTATGGGGCTTTGTTTGGCGACAAGAATCATAAGGCTTTCAGCCGTTTTTGTTTATGCGGTCATGAGAAATCCGGGTTAAGTGGTGCGTCAGCAGCCGCGGGAGCTTGCGGTTTCCTATTCGGTGGCAGAGTGCATGGAGAGGTTTGACCCACCGATAGGGACGAATACGGCTTATGCGTACAACACAGGGCGTGAAGATAGAGGGAAGGGCGGGAGTGAGTTCTCCGCTGGTTACTTCAAGGGAGCTGAAAATGGAAAGCTGGGAGAAGGGGCCTCAATTCACCGTAGAAGGGCTTTCAATCAGAGTACTTTGCGCACACGGAGAGGATCCGGTAACGGCCGTATCTGCTAAGGAGGGGCGTTTCTACTACGCAGAAAAGGTGCAAGGCCTGCCTGCTGATGTCCTGGACCCAGGTCATGATTGGCTTACGAGATTCCTGGAGCGTGCTAAGCGCAAGAAGCTGCAGCAGGAAGAATTCCTCGGACGTCAGGCTAATGGACTCCAGCGGTTAGCGCTGGCTCGATAAGCCAGCGCCATAGGCCGACCATGTTGGTGATACTGAAACAAACCTGCATCGATAACATCCACCACGCGCGGATGTGAATCGCAAATCCTGAAAGCAGGACGCTGCTGATCGAAAACCCCACCCAGCCGTAGCTGGACACCGGGGTATTTGATGCAATCAGCGCGGCACCAATAATCCCCGCCACGGCGCCTACCCCTTCCATCACTCGAATCAAATTCATCGCCAAGGGCTCCCATCCGTATAGGACGATTCTCACGCCAATGGGATATAGGAGGCTGGCAATTGGGCCCAGAGAAGGGGATGGCCCGCCGCCTCACACGAGACTTGCTTTGAGTGAGGAGGCGAACCTGGTCGTGGTGTTTAAAGAAGAGGCCTGGCTAGCCGCGGCTTGTGTTCGGGTTAGTGAGTAGGCGGCGACAGTTTTATTGCGCGGCGGCGCTCTAGGCGCCATAGCAGCCGTCCAAGCAACCAGTTGAGGAGGGCACCTGCAGACAACGCGATCGCTGCCACTAGCAGAAGCTGGGCAAGGCGATTCAGGATTGGGGATTCCGACAGACCTAGGAAGAAACCGATTTCCTCCTGGTATAGCCAGGAGACGGACAACAGCGCCGAGAAAAGGATCACGCACATGGAGCGTGACAGGAATTCGATCAGTTTGATCATTGTGGTCTCGCAAAAGTGCCGCCGGCGAACCGGCGGCTATGGTTCAGGGCCTTAGAAACTATCGGAGGTTGAGAAGCCACCGCCGCCGAAACTGCTCGAGCTAGAGAATCCGCCACCACCGAAACCCGAAGAGCCAGAGCTGAAACCGCCTCCGCCAAAAGTATCTTCGTCAGGGATACGGCTGGCAGAACTTTCGACTTTGCTTGTCACAGAGCTCGACGACAAACTGCCTGCCATGTAGCCGATCAGGAGGCTGTCGAGGTCCAGTGAGTCGGAATACCGATATTTCGAGCTGTTGTAACTCGAGGTTTTGAGTTTCCTTTCGATGTCTTTAGCACGCTCGTACTGCCGAGATTGAGCCTCGCGCTCTTCTCGCAGCTTAGGTATAGCGTCACGAACCTTCCGTAGTTCCTCATACAGATTTCGGGCGCTGATAGCGTAGGCGTCATCAGCTGGGTTCTCAGTTTTCCGGCAAAGCTCTACCAGCTCGGAAATGGACTTCTGTTGTAGTGCGCCGACCATGAGGTCGTGTGCTTTACGGTGGTAGACGTCCGTTTTAGCAGAGAACTGATCGAGCTGCTGGTGGATGGAGTTTGCCTTCTCTTTAAGGTCGGCGATCAGCTGCTCTTTGGTTTCAATCTCTTTTTCGAGGTCGACCAACTTGAAGCGTTCGGCTGCATCCTGGCGCTGCTTAGCTACCTCCGTTTCACGAGCTTGGACTTCAGAAATGAGGTCGTCCATTTGCTGCTGGTTAGCGGTGGCCAGGGCGAGAAGAGTGTCGTAATTGGACTTGTTGCGGAGATAGTTGATGCGGCCAGCTACCCAGCGATCGAGGAAAAGAGAAACCTTGCTGCCCGCGTATTCTTGCGTACCGAAGCGTTGACGCTCCAGGTAGAGGAATAGCTTGCTGGATCTGAAGGCTGGAAGCTTGTGCTCAACTTCGGCCTTGATCTCAGCGTACGAGGGGGTCCCCAAGGTCGCAGCCAATTGAGCGTCGTCACGAGCGTTCACCGCGGCACGAAAAGCTTCATCGGCGCCCAGCGCCTTAAGCATCTCGCCCTCGATATCGTCGGATTTGTTTTTAAGAGCCTGGTGAGTGGAGATGGTTTGGCCTATCTCAGCTTCAACACGGGCGAGATTCTCTTGCAGATGCACGATTGCACTCTGCCGGGTAGCCAATGTGGTTCTAACCTCGTGGTTCAGCAGATTGCTGTCACCGAGTTGAATCGCGGCGATTTTGCTGAGCTGATCAAGGATCTGTTGCTCCAACTTCAACTCATCGGAAGTCGCCTGGGTCAGTGCTCTATCAGAAGCACGGAAGGTGCTTTCGAATTTGCGGGTGTTGTCCTGAACCCGCTGAATAACTGTACTTGCCTTCATTGGGTCACCATTCCAGGATCATGTTGTGAGACGGGTGGGCGCGATCGCTGTAGCTGATCTCGAAGGTTCGGTCTGCCTTTGAGCCCATGTCCCTCTGGTCAACCTTTCCATCAGCCTGCTTGTCGGCCTTGACTCGTTGGTACTCATCCGAAGGCACGCGGAGGCCAAAATACTTCACCTCGCGGGTCTGCCCGCTTTCTGAGCTGGTGATCTTCAAAGGCACGACGCGGCCAGTTGGATCGACTGCCTCGACTATCAAGTACCAAGCCTTTCCCTGTCCGGAAGAGGCGCCGTTCTGAATTCGCTCAGCCCCAGATTTGATCCCGGTCCGATCGACAATTCGCAGCTGGAAAGGGGTAAGTGCGTAGGACTTCATTGCCTCAAGCTCATCAATGACGCTCTCGGCACCGCGGATATCAAGCCCTTTGATAGCTTCTCTCGCCCTGTCAGCAGTGAGGTTGACCAGGCCGTAATCAGACTTGCTTCGCAGCTTCATTGCGTTGAAATCAGCGATCACTTGGTCAAGGTGCGACTCGGTAGCTTGTACACGCGCGCTGTCGCTAAGGAGCCTGGTCAGAGCAGCTACAGCTTTCCGAGCTGCTTGGAGGTCCGACTCCGTGCTTGCTTGATTGATCAGTCGTTCTGCTTCAGCCGCGGCCTTGGGAAGCGTTGGGTAACGACCCTTCATCGACTGATAGTCGGAACCAGCAACTGTCGTTGAGAGGTCTTCGTTTGCGCTAATGAGCGCGATCGCAGAGTTGAGGTCTTCTTTGGCAGAGTTGATTCGGTTGTACGCCTTGTCTAGACGTGCCGATTGGGAATCGAGCGTTTGCTGGTTCTCTTGCCGGGATTCGTAGCTAATGCTCTTGAGAGGCTCAATTACATTCAGCTGTTCAGCCTCGGCTGCTGATGCACGAGCTCTGAGCAGCATGCGGTTGGCAGCTGGGAGCTTCGCTTCGGCCAGCGAGCTTGCCAGCCTGGTGATCCTTACTTGGACATCCAGGATCTCAAGAGTGAGGTCTGCGCTGCTGCTCTTAAGAGTTGACGCAGTATCGAAAAGGGAAGCTACCACACCCTCCTGGTGCGTTTTGAATGCATACGACCCCAGACTGAAGCTCACAACACAAAAGAGGCATCCCAAGATCGCCCTTGGCACCCATACGCGACGCGATATGACAAGTGCTGCCCAAGTCCGCGAGAACATACCGAGCTTCGGGGCATCAAACATCAGACGCTTGGAGAAGTACTCTTTGACGCCCTTATCCAGAACGTCGCTGCTTACCTCGATGTTTTTGCTCTGGTAGTAGTCGCTCAGCCGGCGCACGACTTCTGCGCGGCGTTCTGGGAGATTCAGAAGGTCTTGCACAAGCAGCTGGCGATGTCGCAGTTCATCCACGACCCCCATTGCTCCCATTTGTTCGGAGAGAGTGATGCTGCCCATTTACTGCCCCTTGGCTACCAGTGCTGTGAAGCGGCGCTTTGCGGTCTCAGTTGCATCGGCGATCTCGTTTGCTGCAGCGGTCGACTCCTTCCGAAGCTCGTCGATGAGGCTGAGGCTGCTTTCCTGGAAGGCGACAACGGCATCTGCCAGTGCCTTCACAGACTCTACCTTCAGCGTGGAGCCATAGCCCGATCGCAAGGCCTGGTTGAGTTGGTCGGTACCAGTGGTGGCTAGGGCCTCAAGGGACTTGCCCATTCCGTCCTTCATTGCCTCCAGGGTATTGGTGGCCTCAGCTAGACCGCTGTTCGAGGTGAAGGCCGCGGCCAGCCCCGAGAAAACAGTTTCGTTTGTACTGAAGAAGGAAATGGAGCGCTGGCGGAGGCGCTCTTTGACTGTCTGTGCCTGCTGGAGGCGAGCGAAGACGACTTCTGCGGTGTTGTAGCCAACCTTCAAGTCATCCGCGATGTCCTTGATGATCTGGTAGGACTCGTCTTCCTGCTGCACTGCACGAAGGGCTTCATCACGCTTCAACTCAAGAGCGCTACGTGCAGCTTGGTCATCCCCAGTGGCGTCTGCTACCGCTGCACTTGCGGCTTCCAGGTCAGCTTTGCGCTGATTGAGGGCATCAGTAGCAGCCGAAAGAACCTGCTGTGCCTCAACTTCTGCACTTTTCAGCGCCATACGGAAATCTTGGTAGGCGCCCAGGATAGCGGCTTCGATCTCAAGCTGTTCCCCACAGGACTTCACGACCTCCAGATACGACTGGTGGATTTTGTTGAAGCGGTCTGGAATCGAACCACGGCTGAGCTTCATCCAGTTGAGCTTCAGCTTTTCGGTGAAGTCCAGCTTGCCGTCGGCCATCCACAGCGCCATTTCGGCAGCGTCGTCGCGAATGGAGTTGAAGCTGGTGGTGATTTCTGCGAAGCGAGTGGAAATCTCCATCCCCTGGATTTTCTCGCGGATGACCGCGTTGAAGGCAGAGGATTGCTGCAGAGTTGCGGCGATAGATGCGACCTTGTTGAGGTCGTACTTGGCGACTTTGTCCAACAGCTTAAGCACCGGTGCTTCTTGGACTTCAGGCTGGAAGAGAATGCCAACAGTGCGAAGCGTGCTTACAGCGCGATCGAGGTAGTTCATTCGAAACCCTTGGGATGACGTGGTTAGGGAAGGCGACTTTTCAGTGCACCCTGATCCTCCCATAGAGTTGGAATATGCAAGTCCCGCATTAGCGCCCCGCAGTGGGGCCAATTGATGGTCTGTACGCCCGCAGCGACCAATTGAGAGAAATGGGTCTGTAGGCAGCAGGTATTTGCCCCCGCTACCGGGCCGGATTCGCCCCCGAGCCAGGCGCGATATAGAAGAGACTGTTTCGAGATGTCCTGCAGGATGGCGCGGCTTCCGCAGAGCTCCGACCCACCAACACCCGCAGGCGGAAGATCATTTGCAAAGGACTTTCGGGCATGAAGAACATATGGGCCGTAGCTGCAACCGTTATCGGGTTCGCAGTCGCGACTAGCACTTATGTGGAGGCAAATGCAGGGCCAGCCGCTTCAGGGGTGAGGGCCTCGGCTGAGACTACATCTCAGGAAAGTGCTCCTGGGCCGCAAGCTCCGGTAAAAATCACAGACGTGCGCCGGTATATGTCGCAGTTCCGCCAGCTTTTACCAGGAGAAAAACGCCTTCTGCTGCCAATCAAACAGTGGAAAGTTTCTGATGATGGGACAGGATTCGATATCTGTGGCGGGGCTATCACAAGGGGTGGCGAATGCGAGGTTGGCGGTTTTCTATCCGCAAGCCGCACCATCCCATTCGTGTCCCCAGCCGAAGCTGTGACGGCCGCGGATCCGAAAGCCAAGCTCGTAGAAATTGAGCGAGAGAAGAGGTACCTCCGACTCATCTTCACGATTGATCCTGCATCAAAGGCCACGACGTCCTCGCTGCCAAGCGGGAGTGGCATTTCCTATGGCGGAGCTTTCCCCAATGCAGGATCGATACCTGAAGAGCCAGGCAGCGCAATCGAACAGATTGCGAGCTTCCTGACCTGGTTGGTTCCGCTAGGGACTCTGGGAGTGCTGGTCTCATGGCTAGTGTGGAGCTCCGGTCCAGCACCTTCATCTTCCCGCATGGTGAGTACAAGCTCTCAGCATTCATCCAGTCAGCGGCCCCAGCCTGTACCTCACCTCGAGCAGGTTATTGGCCAGGCTTCTTCGCCTCCCCTCCAGCTAGAGCCAGAGCCGATTGAGCCTCGCAGGCCGGGTTACCGAAAGGTGGTCTTGGACTGACCAATTCCGGCGCAACGAAGGTACTTCGCCTCTCAATTGGCTACCTCGTAAGGGGCAGATGAGCTCCCTCGCGAGCCCCAAAAAAAGAACAATGAGACATCCCTGGGCTTTGTGCCCTCTCGGAAATCGCTTGAGGACAAATTCATGAGCAACTCGATCCCCTCCTATGACAGCCTCGACATCCCGATCCGCCTCTCATTTCCCGTGATCAGTATCAATACGTTTGAGCTGTCTCGAGCAGAAAGCGCTGTACGTGATTCGGCAAAGCGGCTGAAAAAAGGCTTTAAGCTGATGGAGTTCAAAGCGCTCCCTTCGCCGAATTTCTTTACGGAACTGGCCGGTAAAGCGAGCGGAGACGACCTTAATGGTGTTGTAGTTCTTGATCGGTTCTTCTTCGATCGGGCAAAGGTTAACCCTGAAGCTATCCCGGCGCTTAAAGCCTCAATTGAAGAGCTGGAGAGACACGGAATAAATTACATCATTGCAGGACGCGATGACGTCAACGAAGAATTTGTATATCACCTTGATCTTCCGCCAATGGAGCAGGAAGAAATTACAAACCTCCTAAAGGAGTGCGAAGCAAATATCCCAAGCTCTGGGGAGCTTTTCCATGCGACCGAACGGGTGGTGATCGCTAATCATGCCCGCGGGCTTAGCTACACCCAGATGAAAAACGTCTTTAACTACATTGCATACCTCAAGTACAAAAACCAGGATTACCTGGGCGAGATTCGGCGCGAGAAGAACCACATTCTGCGCGATGTAGGGCTGGATGTTCTGGAGTCTGTACCAATCGGAAGTGTTGGTGGTCTGGAAAACCTCAAAGAGTTCTTGGACATTCGAAAAGCCGGCTGGGATCGAGATCTTCCGGTGAAAGGACTTCTGTTGGTGGGCGTTCCTGGAGGCGGTAAATCACTTGCCGCAAAAGCTGCCGCTGATGTATTTGGCACCGCTCTTGTAAGCCTTGATATGTCTCGGTTTTATTCAAAATTCCTCGGTGAAACTGAGGCTAAGTTTTCCCGTGCGCTGCACACCATCGAGCAGATATCTCCTGTAGTCGTATTGATCGATGAAATGGAGAAGGCTTTTGGAACCGGTGAAGGTGAGCACGAGGTTTCCAAACGGCTGCTGGGGAAATTCTTGAGTTGGCTTCAGGAGCGAAAGAAGAAGATCTTCATTGTTGGTACTGCCAACCGTGTCAGCGCACTGCCGCCTGAGCTTATGCGGGCTGGCCGATGGGATCGTTCCTTTTTTATCGACCTACCGTCCCAGGCTGAAAGAAGTGCGATCTTTGGGATTCATCTGAGGAAGAATCAGGCTGCCGTGGATGAGTTTGATGTGCCCATGCTGGTACGGATGAGCGAGGGGTATACAGGCGCCGAAATCGAGCAAGCTGTAATTGACGCTCTGTATTTGGCAAATGCTAAAGATCAGCAGATTAACCAAGGGATTCTGGTCGAGGCACTGCAGCAGATCACACCAACAAGCGAGACGAGAAAGGAAGACATCAATCGCATTCGAGAGCTGCGAAATAACGGCTTCTATCCAGCGAACCGCTATGAGGAAGAGACCCCTCAAGCAGGCCGTCGAATTAGCGTTTAAGAACTGAGGGAGTACCAAGATGAGCCACATCGTTAAAGGCAGAGTTTCCGTTGCTTACCAGGACAAAGATGTCCTCATCAAAGCGTTGCAAGTAGTTGGCAATGTTTATGTGGACGAGCGGCTGTACCGGGTAGGTGTAGGTTTCACCTCCGAGAAATACAGTTTGGTGCTGGTTGATAAGAGTGATACACACAAGCGGATTGGTTACAACCTAGAGAGTGGGGTGTGGAGCCAGTTTCAAGAAGACTGGGGAAGCTACGGGGAGTGGACAAAGGCCGCGGCGTCCAAGATCCAGGATGCCTACATTGCTTTCCACTACCAGAAGCAACTGGAAAGTGATGGCTTCAATGTGACAGTCACGCAACTGGCTGATGGTAGCCTTAACGTATTTGCAGAGGAGAAGTCATTTTGAAAAGTGTGACGATCAGAATCCACGAAGGGAAGATCAGCGCGGATTACACCGGTTTCGTGGGAAAGGCATGTGAAGCCCTGGACGATCGTATTCGTCCTGAGGGGCTTGTCGTTGAAGAGAAGGAATTGAAGCCTGAACATGGGTTTGTTACTGCAGGTGATCAGCAGCAAACTGTAGAAAGCAACTGGTGATGCTTATGAGCCGTAGGGGAATTCTCCTTCTGTGCGGGCTAGCAGTGGCGACTCTACCTGGGTTATCCCTAGGGGGGCCGTATGGGGTAAAGCCGGCTGAAATTCAGCCTGCTCGCATCCTCCTTGATGGAGAAAAGGTAGAAACCTACGGCCAAAACAAATGGGCACCATCATCTACTAAAGATGGTACGGGGATTGTGATCTGTGGAGGCCAGTTTAGTCGGGGAAAATGCAGGGTTGAATCGGAGGGCATGATGGGTGTGTTGGGGGCTAAAGAAAGCGCCCCAGTTCTTCCGCTGTCTGAGGCGATAGCAGCTGTTAATCCTCAGGCCAAGTTAATAGACGCACAGGTGCAAGGTCGTTCACTTAAAGTCTACTACAGGGTAGATACTGCAAAGCCTTCTGATCTGAGTGAGAAATTACCGACCGGCTTCGGTATTGATTTCAAAGGAAACAGTAGTGATGCCCCAATCATTAATTTCTGGGACTGGGTTGGGTTCTGGGCAGTCGTTCTCGCACTAGCGTCTGTATATGTGATCTGGTCCTTCAAGAGCACGTCGGTGCAGCGTGTGGTTGGGAATACAGCCCCCGTTACTCCTAGTGCGTTGAGTCATATTCCTATTCCAACATATCTGCCGACTTCGCAGGTTGCCAACAGTATTCATGCTTCAGATAGGTCGCAAACAGGCGGCCTGTCGCCAAACCACGAAATTGCCAAAAGAAAAATCATTCTTGATTAGGACATTGTTCCTCATGAAATCATTAAAAGCGACGCCAAACGTATTGGATGGACGTGCGGCATCGGTGAGGTGTCCACGTAGAATCGTAGTAAAAGATGGTGTCGTCTGTGGATTTCACGATGAGGTTAACTTCGAGGGGTTAACCCTCGAGAGCTACGAAAAAAAACGTGTATCAAAGATCATCCCAGACAACCTCTGTTTGAGGGTCTGCTTCTACATCTTGAGAATTGGCTTCGGCGAGGTTGGTATTGTTTCTGATTGGACCAGAAGTTGGCGGTGTATTTGGCTTCTGGTGGTTGATGCTGAATCTAAAGGGAGGTTTCATGATCGGCAAGAAGCGATCCGGTTCGAAAAAGAGTTAATATTCCAGCAAGGGAAACTAAATGTGGAGGGCGCAAATGCTTAATATCTGTCTGCGCCGCACAATTTTCTTTGTTTTTCTGTGTGGTTGGCTAATCACACCGGTAACAGCATCTGAGGATCGTCAGCCCGAACGAGTCCGTGAAATTAGCCTCCAACCTAATCAGTGGCGGGACACTTCTCATGGCGTTGAATATTGTGAGGGCGTTTTCAGGCGCTATGGCGGGTCTGAGAGCGAGGCTAAGTGCCGCGTTAGTGTCGGAGGTATTTCGGGTTTCATTGGCTCGATGCGTGATGGGAAAGCTATTCCATTGGCGGACGCACTAGTAGTAATGAATGGTATGAGCCTAAAGCGCTATCAGGGCAATGTTATTCGAACGCATGAAAAACCATCTCGTGGTTTAGTCGTGACTTACTCCCTTGTTGAGAGGCCTGGCGCAAATGCAGATGTGTCCCTTGCGGGTGAGTCGGAGAAGACGCCTGAGGTAGAGAAGAAAGAAAAAGACGTTCCAGGTTTTGTCTATTTACTCGCCATCATAGTAGTACTTGGCTTTGCCTTCCTCTCCTTAGCCTATCCCTTGTTCGGTCCGTTATCACTTGGTAGCGGACTGGTTATCGTTATAGCAGGGCGGCGGCAAAAACTGA
>NZ_JAEILC010000085.1:0-1171 GCF_016307435.1 Pseudomonas sp. S4_EA_1b
GAAAGAGCCAATTAATGCGACTGCCAAATTGGAAGTCCCCCCGATAGCCAACCCTGGGCGGTTGCAGGAGCTGAGTGCAACACGGTTATTGAATTGAAACCGGAGCATCATGCCGCATTGCCATGGCATTTTGCATGACCTCTCCCATCACCTCGATGGGGCATTTGAAGTCGAAGCGCTTGCGCGGTCGCATGTTCAGTTGCAGCGCAATGGCGTCCAGCTCCTCCTGGCTATGTACCGACAGGTCTGTGCCCTTGGGCAAGTACTGGCGAATCAGGCCGTTGATGTTTTCGTTGCTGCCGCGCTGCCAGGGGCTGTGCGGGTCGCAGAAGTAGATCGCCACGCCGGTTCTTTGGGTGATCTCGGCGTGTCGCGCCATCTCCCGGCCCTGGTCGTAAGTCATGCTCTTGCGCATCTCCAGCGGCATGCTATTGAGCGCGGCGCTGAAGCCTTCCAGCGCCGAAGTCGCCGTCGCGTCGTTCATCTTCACCAACATCAGGTAGCCACTGGTGCGTTCCACCAGCGTACCGACGGACGAGGCGTTGGCCTTACCCTTGATGAGGTCGCCTTCCCAATGCCCCGGCATCAGCCTGTCTTCAATCTCCGGCGGGCGCACATGAATACTGACCATCTCGGGGATCTGGCCGCGCCGATCCACGCCACCAGAGCGCGGCCGGCGCGTCGTCTTGCCTTGGCGCAGACAGATGATCAGCTCCTTACGCAGCTCACCCACTGGCAGGGCATAGATCGCGTTGTAGATCGTCTCGCGACAGACGTAGGCATCTCGCAGGTTGGGTATGTTCATGCTGCGCAGCTTGCCGGCAATCTGCTCGGGAGACAAACGCTCACGCAGCATATGGGTCACCAGTTCGAAGCGCTCGCTACCCGGCAACAGTTTTCGCATCGGTCGACAAACCTGGCGGCGGGCCTGCATTTGCTGCTGGGCCAGGCGGGCCGAGTAGCCACCGCAAGCACCTCGGTTACGGCGCAGCTCACGGCTGATGGTCGAAGGGGATCGGTTGATCAAGCAGGCAATCCTGCGCAGGCTGAAGCCTTGGGTACGACCGATTTGAATGGTGGCGCGCTCTTCAACGCTGAGTTCGGTATAAGACATAGGGGCAGCACCGTACCGGAAAGGTCAGGTGTTGCACTCAGTTTTTGCCGCCGCCCT
>NZ_JAEILC010000086.1:0-80068 GCF_016307435.1 Pseudomonas sp. S4_EA_1b
ACATCCATTACTACAACCATAAGCGAATCAAAACGAAGCTTGGCGGACTGAGCCCTGTAGAGTACAGAGCCCGTTCCGCTGTAGCCTAGACAATTACTGTCCAACTTTTGGGGCGCACTTCACTCCGCCATCGGGGGCAAGCCCCCTCCTACATTGTTAAGCGGCGATGGACAATTTCAGCTTGTTCATCGCGCTTTTTTCAAGCTGGCGAATCCGCTCAGCCGACACGTTGTACTTCTGCGCCAAGTCGTGCAGCGTGGCTTTTTCTTCCGCCAGCCAGCGCTGGTAAAGAATGTCACGGCTGCGCTCGTCCAGCACTTCCAGCGCTTCGTGAAGGTTGTGATTGGAGTTGTCGCTCCAATCCGCATCTTCCAACTGACGCGCCGGGTCGTACCGGTGGTCTTCCAAGTAATTGGCCGGCGATTGGAAAGCGCTGTCGTCGTCCGCTTCGGCGGCCGGGTCAAAGGCCATGTCATGGCCAGTCAGACGGCTTTCCATCTCGCGCACTTCACGGGGCTCCACGCCGAGGCTTTCGGCCACGCGGTGGACTTCCTCGTTGTTCAGCCACGCCAGGCGTTTTTTCTGGCTGCGCAGGTTGAAGAACAGCTTGCGCTGAGCCTTGGTGGTGGCGACTTTCACGATGCGCCAGTTGCGCAGGATGAACTCGTGAATTTCCGCCTTGATCCAATGCACGGCAAACGACACCAGGCGCACGCCCATTTCAGGGTTGAAGCGCTTGACCGCCTTCATCAGGCCGACGTTACCTTCTTGGATCAGATCAGCCTGGGCCAGACCGTAGCCGCTATAGCTACGGGCGATATGTACGACAAAACGCAGGTGGGCGAGCACCATCTGCCGAGCCGCCCCCAAATCCTGCTCATAGTAGAGACTCTCGGCCAGTTCACGCTCCTGCTCGGGTGTCAGCAATGGAATGCTGTTGACCGTGTGCACATAGGCTTCCAGGTTCGCACCCGGGACCAAGGCATAAGCAGGTTGCAAAGAAGTGGTCATACGAAAAAACCTCCGACTCACATAACTCGTGCAGTTCAGCACTGCGAAAATTGACCGGGAACCGTAGGACAAGTTCCCTAAACCACTGATACGGTCAATACAAACGAAACCACATTAATCTGACATTAACTACTTCGGTGCCAGCTCACGTAAATGCCGTGCGACCGCGATCCACGCACCGATATACCCCAACAATACCGCGCCGAGCAAGAGTGACAGACCATCGGCAACCGGCACGCCCGCCAGGGCGAAATCGCTGCCATACAGCCCGGCAAGCCCGACCACCGCGTCGTTAAGCCAGTTCAGCCCGAACGCCAGCACACCCCAGGACAAAATCCCTGCACCGAAGCCATAAAGCGCGCCCATGTACAGAAAAGGCCGACGCACATAGCTGTCCGTGCCGCCGACCAGTTTAATCACTTCTATCTCGGTGCGACGGTTTTCAATATGAAGACGAATGGTATTACCTATCACCAAAAGTAATGCAGACACCAACAACACCGTCAAACCGAACACAAACCGGTCACCCAGCTTGAGAATCGCGGCCAGGCGCTCTACCCAGACTAGATCAAGTTGCGCTTGTTGCACCTTGGGCAGTTCTGCGAGTTTTTGTCGCAGGGCTTCAAGGGCGGTCTTGTCGACCTCGTTCGGCGTCACCAGCACAACGCCCGGCAGCGGGTTCTGCGGCAGCTCCTTGAGCGCCTCGCCCAGGCCGGACTGTTGCTGGAACTCTTCAAGCGCCTGATCACGGCTAACGTACTCGGCATCCGCCACGCCCGGCATATTCTTGATGTCATCGCGCAGCGCTTCGCCCTCCTTGGCGCTGGCGTCCAGATTCAGATACAGCGAAATCTGCGCCGCGCGCTGCCAGGAACCACCCAGACGCTCCACATTATTGAGCAACAGCGACAAACCCATCGGCAGACTCAGGGCCACGGCCATCACCAGGCAGGTGAAAAAGCTGCCGATCGGTTGCTTGCCCAAGCGACGCAGGCTGTCCAGCAGGCTGGCGCGATGGCTTTCGATCCACGCGCGTAACAGGGTGCCGAAGTCCGGCCCGTCGTCATCGTCGTGTTTTTTCTTCTTCGGTTGCGGATCGGCGGGCTTGGGGGCCACGCGTTCGGAAACCTTGGGGCTGCGTGTTGCACTCATACGCCAGCCTCCCCGTCACCGATCAAACGACCGCGCTGCAAGGTCAGCATGCGATGGCGCATGCGCGCGATCAGCGCCAGGTCGTGACTGGCGATCAGCACGCTGGTGCCCAGTCGGTTGATGTCCTCGAACACCCCCATGATCTCGGCGGCCAGGCGCGGATCGAGGTTACCGGTAGGTTCGTCCGCCAGCAGCAAGGCCGGACGGTGAACGATGGCGCGGGCGATACCGACGCGCTGTTGCTGGCCGGTGGACAGGTCGCCGGGGTAAAGGTCGGTCTTGTCCGACAGCGCTACGCGCTCCAGGGCCGAATCCACGCGCTTGATGATCTCGGCCTTGGACAACCCGAGAATCTGCAACGGCAATGCGACGTTATTGAACACCGTGCGATCGAACAGCAACTGATGATTCTGGAACACCACGCCGATCTGGCGGCGCAGGAAAGGAATCTGCGCATTGCTGATAGTGGCCAAATCCTGGCCCGCTAACAGCAGCTTGCCGGTGGTCGGGCGTTCCATGGCCAGCAGCAGACGCAGCAGGGTGCTTTTGCCCGCGCCCGAATGGCCGGTCACAAACAAGAATTCGCCGCGACGCACTCGAAAGCTCAGCTCATGCAAGCCGACATGCCCGTTGGCATAGCGTTTACCGACCTGTTCGAATCGAATCATGAACGCTCCCGCTCGGCAAACAGTGCCTGGACAAAGGGTTCGGCTTCAAAGGTGCGCAAGTCGTCGATACCCTCACCGACACCGATATAGCGAATCGGTAACCCGAACTGTTTGGCCAAGGCGAAGATCACGCCGCCCTTGGCCGTGCCATCAAGCTTGGTCAAGGCCAGGCCGGTCAATTGCACCGTCTGGTTGAACTGCTTGGCCTGACTGATAGCGTTCTGGCCCGTGCCGGCGTCCAGCACCAGCAGCACTTCATGGGGCGCGTCGGCATCGAGCTTGCCGATCACGCGACGCACTTTTTTCAGCTCTTCCATCAAGTTGTCTTTGGTGTGCAGGCGACCGGCGGTATCGGCAATCAGCACATCGATGTTACGGGCCTTGGCGGCCTGCACAGCATCGAAGATTACCGACGCGGAATCGGCGCCGGTGTGCTGGGCGATAACCGGGATCTTATTGCGCTCACCCCAGACTTGCAGTTGCTCCACGGCGGCGGCGCGGAAGGTGTCGCCGGCGGCGAGCATGACTTTTTTGCCTTCCGACTGCAGCTTCTTGGCCAACTTGCCAATGGTGGTGGTTTTACCGGCGCCGTTGACGCCTACCACCAGAATCACAAATGGTTTGTTCGGCGTGATCACCAGCGGCGCTTCGACCGGTTTGAGCATCGCGGCCAGTTCGGCCTGCAGAGACTTGTAGAGCGCGTCGGCATCGGTCAACTGTTTGCGCGCGACCTTCTGGGTCAGGCTCTGGATGATCACCGCAGTGGCTTCGACGCCGACGTCAGCGGTCAGCAGACGGGTTTCAATGTCTTCGAGCAATTCGTCATCGATGGTCTTTCGGCCCAGGAACAGGCTAGCCATGCCTTCGCCGATACTGGCGCTGGTCTTGCTGAGGCCCTGCTTGAGGCGGGCAAAGAAACCGGTCTTGCTGGTTTCGGCGGGCGCCGGGGCGATGACCACAGGCGCGACCTCCTGCACTGGCACCGCAGCGGGCGTCGGCTCGACGACCACAGGTTGCAGCTCGGGCTCGATCACCGGCGGAATCGGCGGCACCACATGCTCAGCCTGCACATCGTCGACCAGCGCAACAGGCTCCTCGGCCACCGGCAGTTCCGGCCACGGCTTGTGCTCTGGCTCTGGCTCTGGCGCCGCTTCGACCACCGGCTGCAATACCGGCTCGGCCAGAGGCAACACCACGGGCGCCGGTGTCTCGGCAACCGGTGCGGCTTCTATAAGAGGCTCGGGAATAGGCTCAGGTTGAACCTGGGGCTGTTCGACGACGGTTTCCTGCGGCTTTTTGCGCAGCCATCCGAACAGGCCTTTTTTCTCGCCAGCCGCAGCTGGGGTCTTCTTGTCGTCGTTGGAACCAAACATGGAGGACGGCTATCTCAAAGTAGCGACGCGCCAGGGCGCCTCGGTAAATAAAATTCGATGCAGAACAGACTGCTTTAACGCCCGCTTGTTCATGCGCAACATTTTGTAAGGCCAAATAAAGCCTCAGGAAAACGATTCAATACAGGGCTTTAGCGACACATAATCGGCGAAAAATAGAATAACTTCAGGGAAAACCACTGCTTATTCCATGTTTCCTACGGTTACATACGAGGCGTCGTAAACACCCCGAGCCTGATAGCCGTGGCCGTCGTTAAATCGGATCAGTATCCTAGCACCTCCTCGCCCGCCGACGCTAAGACCAAGCGGGCCGCCCAACAGGTTAAAAAACGAATGAATGCTCTCGCCCGCCGCGCCGCAGGCCTGCTGTTCAGCACAGTTTGTCTGCCTCTTTCAGCCTTGGCTGCCGATCCACAACCGACCCATGAATTCACCCTCGATAACGGCCTCAAGGTGGTCGTACGCGAAGACCATCGCGCGCCGGTGGTGGTTTCCCAGGTTTGGTACAAGGTCGGCTCAAGCTATGAAACCCCGGGCCAGACCGGTTTGTCCCACGCTCTGGAGCACATGATGTTCAAGGGCAGCGCCAAGGTCGGCCCGGGCGAAGCCTCGCTGATCCTGCGCGACCTCGGCGCCGAAGAAAATGCGTTTACCAGCGATGACTACACCGCCTACTACCAAGTGCTGGCCCGCGACCGCCTGGGCGTGGCCTTCGAGTTGGAAGCGGACCGCATGGCCAGCCTGCGCTTGCCGGCCGACGAATTCAGCCGCGAGATCGAGGTGATCAAGGAAGAGCGCCGCCTGCGCACCGACGACAACCCGATGTCCAAAGCCTTCGAACGCTTCAAGGCGATGGCTTTCCCGGCCAGCGGTTACCACACGCCGACCATCGGCTGGATGGCAGACCTGGAGCGCATGAAGGTCGAAGAGCTGCGTCACTGGTACCAATCCTGGTATGTGCCCAATAACGCTACCCTGGTGGTGGTCGGCGACGTGACTCCGGACGAGGTGAAGAACCTGGCCCAGCGCTACTTCGGCCCGATCCCCAAACGTGACGTGCCACCAGCCAAGATCCCCATGGAGCTGGCCGAACCCGGCGAGCGCCTACTGACAATGCGCGTGCAGACCCAACTGCCAAGCGTAATCCTCGGCTTTAACGTACCCGGCCTCGCCACTGCCGAGGACAAACGCTCGGTGCAGGCCCTGCGCCTGATCTCGGCTCTGCTGGATGGCGGCTATAGCGCGCGTATTTCCGAGCAATTGGAACGTGGCGAAGAGCTGGTATCCGCCGCCTCTACCAATTACGACGCCTATACCCGTGGCGACACCCTATTCACCCTCTCGGCCACGCCGAACCAGCAGAAGAAAAAGACCATCGCCCAAGCCGAGGCCGGCCTGTGGCGCCTGCTGGACGAATTGAAAGCCAAACCGCCGACCGCTGAAGAACTGGAACGCATCCGTGCCCAGGTCATCGCCGGCCTGGTCTATCAGCGGGACTCCATCACCAGCCAGGCCACGGCCATCGGCTCCCTGGAGACGGTGGGGCTGTCATGGAAACTCATGGACAGCGAACTCGCCGACCTGCAAAGCGTGACCCCGCAAGACATCCAGAAAGCCGCCCGCACCTACTTCACCCGCGAACGTTTGAGCGTCGCCCATGTTCTGCCCGAGGAGACCGCTCATGAGTGATCGCAAAAGCAGCCGTCTGATTCTGCCCGGCTTGATCGCCGTCACCTTGATCGCCGCGAGCGCCGTGTACTTCCTGCGGCCCAGCGAGTCGGTTGCCAGCCAGGCGCTGGATCAAGCGCAATCGGCCAACAAGCTGCAATCCCTGGCAGAACTGGACGGCAAGGCGCCGACCAACCGCAAGCTGGATGTGCAGACCTGGACCACCGCCGAAGGCGCCAAGGTACTGTTCGTCGAAGCCCATGAACTGCCTATGTTCGATATGCGCATCCTGTTCGCCGCCGGCAGCAGCCAGGACGGCGACGTGCCAGGTCTGGCGTTGATGACCAACGCCATGCTTAACGAAGGCGCGCCGGGCAAGGATGTCAGCCAGATCGCCAGCGGCTTTGAAGGTCTGGGCGCCGACTTCGGCAATGGCGCCTACCGCGACATGGCGCTGGTATCCCTGCGCAGCCTCAGCGACAGTGGCAAGCGCGATGCCGCCCTGGCGCTATTCGATCAGGTGATCGGTCAACCGACTTTCCCGGCCGATTCCCTGGCGCGCATCAAGAACCAGATCCTCGCCGGCTTCGAGTATCAGAAGCAGAACCCCGCCAAACTGGCGAGCCTTGAGTTGTTCAAGCGTCTATATGGCAATCATCCGTATGCCCATGCCAGTGAAGGCACGCCAGAAAGCGTGCCGAAAATCACCCTGGCGCAGTTGCAGGCCTTTCACGCCAAAGCTTATGCCGCCGGCAATGCGGTGATTGCGGTAGTGGGCGACTTGTCCCGCCCCGAAGCCGAAGCCATGACCGCCAAGGTGTCCGCCTCGCTGCCCAAGGGCCCTGCCCTGCCGAAAATCGCCCAGCCCACCGAGCCCAAGGCCGGCCTGAGCCACATCGAGTTCCCATCTAAACAGACTCATCTGCTGCTCGCCCAACTGGGCATCGACCGGGCCGATCCGGACTACGCAGCCTTGTCCCTGGGCAACCAGATCCTCGGTGGCGGCGGTTTCGGCACACGCTTGATGAGCGAAGTACGCGAGAAGCGCGGCCTGACCTATGGCGTGTACTCCGGTTTCTCGCCGATGCAGGTGCGTGGCCCGTTCATGATCAACCTGCAGACCCGCGCCGAAATGAGCGGCGGCACCCTGCGTCTGGTGGAGCAAGTGCTGGCCGATTACCTCAAGACCGGCCCGACCCAGAAGGAGCTGGATGACGCCAAGCGCGAGCTGGCCGGCAGCTTCCCGCTCTCGACCGCGAGCAACGCCGATATCGTCGGCCAGCTGGGGGCGATGGGTTTCTACAACCTGCCGCTGAGCTATCTGGAAGATTTCATGAAACAATCCCAGGCTTTGACCGTAGAGCAGGTCAAGGCTGCGCTGAACAAACACTTGAGCGCCGACAAGATGGTCATCGTGACCGCCGGCCCGACCATTGCGCAGAAGCCACTACCGCCCCCTACTGATAAACCCGCCGAGCAGCCGCTCGGGGTCCCGGAGCATTAATGGCCAGTTCATCTCGCCCGAAAAAACCTGTTCACAACGTACATAACGGTGTGGGCCAACTGCGCATCATTGGCGGTGAGTGGGGCAGCCGCAAGCTGAGCTTCCCCGACGTGGTGGGCCTGCGCCCAACGCCGGATCGCGTGCGCGAAACCTTGTTCAACTGGCTCGCGCCGTACATCGGCGGGGCCAAGGTGCTGGACCCGTTCGCCGGCAGTGGCGCGTTGTTCCTGGAAGCGTTGTCCCGTGGCGCCGCCCAGGCCCAGGCGTTGGACGCCAGCAACGTCGCTGTGTCCAGCCTCAAGGAGCATCTGGGCACCCTGCGCTGCACCAATGGTCAGGTGCAAACCGCCGACGCCCTGCGCTATCTGGAAACCCAGCCCGCCAGTGAATATGACGTGGTATTCCTCGACCCACCGTTCAACCAGAACCTGTTGCCCACCGTGTGCGCGCTGCTGGAAGAACGCCAATGGCTGGCAGCCGATGCGTGGATCTACACTGAAAGCGAAACCGCACCCTCTACCCTGGGCCTGCCTGGCGCATGGCGCCTGCATCGGGAGCAAAAATCCGGACGGGTGTTTTACGCGTTGTGGCATCGGTTGGTCGAAAGCGGCGCTTAATGTTTTTCAGCACGCGGATTCTTGTGGCGGGCAGGCTCGCCACAGACTGAGAGTTTCATGACACCGACCTCCGACCTGTTTACCCCCGCCTTCGGCCTCGGCAACCCCCACTTGCAAACACTGTGGGGGCCGCTGTTGCGCCCCACAACCCATATTGAGCGCCAACGCGAGCGTCTATGGCTGGACGACGGCGACTTTCTCGACCTTGACTGGCACGGCCCTCACGACGCACACGTGCCGCTGGTGCTGGTGCTGCATGGGTTGACCGGCTCATCCAACTCCCCCTATGTCGCGGGCTTGCAGAAAGTCCTCGCCGGTCAGGGCTGGGCCAGCGTCGCGCTGAACTGGCGGGGCTGCTCCGGCGAGCCGAACCTGTTGGCGCGCAGCTACCACTCCGGCGCCAGCGAAGACCTCGCGGCGACCATTACGCACCTGCGCGCCAAGCGACCGTTGGCGCCCTTGTACGCGGTGGGTTACTCCCTGGGTGGCAACGTGTTGCTCAAGCATTTAGGGGAAACAGGGGAAATGTCCGGCCTGCAAGGCGCAGCGGCGGTGTCGGTGCCGTTTCGCCTGGATCAGTGCGCCGATCGCATCGGGCTGGGGTTTTCGCGGGTGTATCAGAAGCACTTCATGCGCGAAATGCTCACGTATATCCGCCTCAAGCAACGCCGCTTCCTACAGGATGGCCAGGTGGAGGGATTGAAAACCCTGGAGGCCCTCGGCTCGCTGGAGAAGATGCGCACGTTTTGGGACTTCGACGGCCGGGTCACCGCGCCGCTGCACGGTTTTCTGAGTGCCGAGGATTATTACCGCCGCGCGTCGAGCCGTTACTATCTGGGCGGCATCCGCACCCCAACCCTGATTATCCAGGCCGCCGATGACCCGTTCGTGTTTGCCCATAGCTTGCCTGAGGCCAGCGAGCTATCGGATTGCACCGAGTTTGAGCTAACGACCAAGGGTGGCCATGTGGGCTTTGTCGATGGCTCACTGAAACGCCCCGGCTACTACCTGGAGCGTCGAATACCTCAATGGCTATTGGCACAACACGGCTAAACGAGTGGGCGGTCAATCGCCCGTAGCAATCGCCCGTTTCGAATCGGTGATCCACTCGCTCCACGACCCCGCATACAACTTACCCAGTGGATAACCCGCCAGGCTCAGGGCGAACAGGTTGTGGCACGCCGTCACCCCCGAACCGCAATAGGCCACCAGTTCTTCCGGCGAGCGCCCCTGCAACTGTGCGGCGAAGCGTTGCTTGAGTTGTTCCGCTGGCAGAAAGCGCCCGTCGCTGCCGAGGTTTTCATTGAATGCCGCGCACTGCGCACCGGGAATATGCCCGGCAATTGGGTCGATGGGTTCGACTTCGCCGCGAAAACGCGCGGGGGCGCGGGCATCGATCAAGGTCATGCCCGGCTGGCCCAGGCGTTCTTGCAGGTGTTCGGCGTCCAGCAGCAGATGATTGTCCGGCTGGCCGACAAAGCTCCCAGGTTCGGTTACCGGCACGCCAAGGCTCAATGGGAACCCGGCGCTGTGCCAAGCCTTGAGGCCGCCATCCAGAATGGATACGCCGTCGCGCTTGCCCAGCCAGGCCAGCAGCCACCATGCCCGCGCGGCATAAGCGCCGGGGCCGTCGTCGTACAGCACGACATCAGTGTCGGCACTGATGCCCCAGGCCCGCAGTTGCTCGGCGAAGGTGTCCGCCGCCGGTAAAGGGTGGCGGCCGGTCACGCCTCTTACCACCTGACCGCTGAGGTGGCGCTCAAGATCGGCATATTGCGCGCCCTCGATATGGCCTTCGGCATAGCTGCAACGCCCGTATTCCGGGTCTTCCAGGGCGAAACGGCAATCCAGGATTACCAAACCTCCGGCCTTGCGGCGCTCGGCCAATTGCTGGGGGCTGATCAGTTGGGCAAGCGGCATGGCGGACTCCTGTAAACAGATTCGAGAAAGGGCCTACTTCACTTCTTCCAGTGCCTGATTCAACGGCACGTAAAACTCTTTGAACAGTGCGTCCACCGCGTCTTTCGCCTGGGGCGTGACGAAGCCGGCCTCCAGCACCAGCACCTGATACACCCCGCGCTTGATCGCTTCGGCACTCAGATGGGCAGAATTCTCATTGGTGGTGCACAAAAAACGCACCCAGGAAGTGAGGATAATCCAGGCATTCAGGGTCAGGGCTTCGGTTTGCACCGGGTCCATATTGAGAATGCCGGCATCGACAAACCCCTGGTAGATAGCGCCGCCCTGGATCAGGCAACGCTGGGAAAAACGCCGATAGCCAGTGGCCAATTCCGGGTCGCTTTCCAGCAGGTGCTCAAGGTCGCGGTGCAGGAAACGGTAGCGCCACATGCCGGCCAATACGGCTTGCAGGTAGAAACGCTTATCCTCCACCTGCATCGCACGCCCTTGGGGCGGACGCAGGAAACTGTCCACCAGCGCTTCGTACTCGCGAAACAGCACGGCGATGATCGCCTGCTTGTTGGGAAAGTGGTAGTACAGGTTGCCCGGCGAAATTTCCATATGGGCGGCGATATGGTTGGTGCTGATACTGCGCTCGCCCTGCTGGTTAAAAAGCTCCAGGCTGGTTTGCACAATACGCTCGCTGGTCTTTACTCGTGGTGCCATAGGGGATCAGCTTCTATACACGGGATGGAGCATCTTACGGGCTATCCCGGCCTGGATAAATCCATCATGTTGCTGCAATGTTATTTGACAATTTAGAGTAATGACTCTAAAAATCCACGCAGACCAATAACAATCGGTACTGCGCCATGTCTGCCAACGTTGCCTACCTGCAAGATTCTCAGGCACTGGATCAACTCCAGGGTCTGTTCGACGCACAGCAGCGTGCCTACGCTGCCAATCCCATGCCGCCGGCTGCGCAGCGTCAACAATGGCTCAAAGCCCTGCGGGATCTGCTCAGCAATGAACGCCAGGCGTTGATCGATGCGATCAGCCAGGACTTCAGCCACCGCAGTGCCGACGAAACCCTCTTCGCCGAACTGATGCCCAGCCTGCATGGCATTCACTACGCCAGCAAACACCTCAAGCGTTGGATGAAACCCTCCCGACGCGCCGTAGGCATTGCCTTCCAACCGGCGTCAGCCAAAGTCATCTATCAGCCGTTGGGAGTGGTGGGCGTCATCGTGCCGTGGAACTACCCGCTGTACCTGGCCATCGGCCCGTTGGTCGGCGCGTTGGCGGCCGGTAACCGGGTCATGCTCAAGCTCAGTGAATCCACGCCGGCCACCGGGCAACTGCTCAAGACGTTGCTGGCGAGAATTTTCCCCGAAGACCTGGTGTGCGTGGTGCTCGGCGAGGCCGATATGGGGATCGCGTTTTCCCGGCTGCGCTTCGATCACTTGCTCTTCACCGGCGCCACCAGTATCGGCAAGCATGTAATGCGCGCGGCGGCGGAACACCTCACGCCGGTGACCCTGGAACTGGGCGGCAAATCGCCCGCCATCGTTTCCACGGATGTACCGCTCAAGGACGCAGCCGAACGCATCGCCTTCGGCAAAGCGCTGAACGCCGGGCAGACCTGCGTGGCGCCGGATTACGTGATGGTGCCAGAAGACCGCGTCGAGGGGTTTGTCGAGGCTTACAGCAACGCCGTTCGCGGGTTTTATCCCACGCTGGTCGACAACCCGGACTACACCGCGATTATCAATGAGCGACAACTGGCCAGGCTCAACGCCTACGTCAAGGACGCCACAGACAAGGGCGCCACCCTGATTCCGCTGTACGACCAAAGCCAGGCGCGACGCATGCCTCACAGCCTGCTTCTTAACGTCAGCGACGACATGACCGTGATGCAGGACGAAATCTTCGGCCCGGTGCTGCCGATCGTGCCGTATCGCGGCATCGATCAGGCCTTTGCCTACATCAACCAACGGCCTCGCCCGCTGGCGCTGTACTACTTCGGCTACAACAAGGGCGAACAACAGCGCGTGCTGCACGAAACCCATTCCGGTGGTGTGTGCCTGAACGACACCCTGCTGCACGTCGCCCAGGACGATATGCCGTTCGGCGGCATCGGCCCCTCGGGCATGGGCCACTACCACGGTCACGAAGGTTTCCTGACGTTCAGCAAGGCCAAGGGGGTGCTGATCAAGCAACGTCTGAACGCGGCGAAGCTGATCTACCCGCCCTACGGCAAGGCCATACAGAAGTTGATCCAGAAGCTGTTCGTCCGCTGATTCCGCCACCTACGGGATAACAACAACAATGAACCCTAGCCTCACGGATTCCCCCGCGCTGTCACGGCGCGGCGTCTTGAAAATCGGCCTGTGCGCCAGTGCCTTCCTGGCCACAGCAGGGCTGGGCGCCAGCCTCACTGGCTGCTCCAGCAGCACTCCGGCCAGCGGCTTTGCCATGCTGCGCAACAGCGATCTGCCGTTTTTGCGCGCAGTGATCCCTGTCTTACTGGAGGGCGTGGCCAGCGCCCAGGCGGTCGCCAGCGGCATCGACGGCACTCTGAAAAAACTCGACTTCAGTCTGCAGCACCTGTCGCCGGAAATGTTCAAGCTCACCCAGCAATTGTTCGACGTGCTGAGCCTGGGCCTCACTCGCGGCCCGCTCACCGGAATCTGGGGCAGTTGGGAAAACGCCAGCGCTGAACAGATCCGCCACTTTCTGCAGCGCTGGGAAAACAGTTACCTGAACCTGCTCCGCATGGGCCAGGGCTCGCTGCTCAAGCTGGTGATCATGGCCTGGTACTTCCAGCCGGTGTCCTGGGCCCATTGCGGCTACCCCGGGCCGCCGAAGATCTGATCCGCATCCCCCACAATAAAAACAAGAGATGACCCTGATGCCCGTACCCGATCTGTTCCGCGAAGGCCTGGCCCGTGGCTGGAAAACCCACAATGGCAGCGCCCTCGATCAAGACCTGACCCTGGAAGCCGACGTGGCGATCATCGGCAGCGGCGCTGGGGGCGGCACCACTGCTGAAATCCTCAGCGCGGCCGGTTACAAGGTGCTGCTGATCGAAGAAGGCCCGCTCAAGACCAGCAGCGACTTCAAGTTGCTTGAGGACGAGGCCTACACCAGCCTGTATCAGGAAGGCATTGGCCGCATGAGCAAGGACGGGGCGATCACCATCCTCCAGGGCCGTGCGGTGGGCGGTACGACACTGATCAATTGGACCTCCAGTTTTCGTACACCGGACGCGACCCTTTCCCACTGGGCCAGCGAATATGCGGTCAAGGGCCACAGCAGCGCCGAGATGGCGCCGTGGTTCGAAAAAATGGAGCAACGCCTGGGCATCGCCCCGTGGGCCGTCCCGCCCAACCCCAACAACGATGTGATCCGCAAGGGCTGCGAAAAACTCGGCTACAGCTGGCATGTGATCCCGCGCAACGTGCGTGGCTGCTTTAACTTGGGTTATTGCGGCATGGGCTGCCCGGTCAATGCCAAGCAATCGATGCTGGTCACCACCATCCCCTCCACCTTGGAACGCGGCGGGGAGCTGCTCTACCTGGCGCGGGCCGAGCATTTCAAATACCGCGGCGACACCGTCAGCAGCCTGGAATGCATGGCGATGGACGCCCGCTGCGTAGCACCCACAGGGCGCAAAATCACGGTCAACGCCAAACACTATGTACTGGCCGGGGGCGGCATCAACAGCCCGGCGTTGCTAATGCGTTCGGACGCGCCGGACCCACATTCGCGGCTGGGCAAGCGGACCTTTCTGCACTTGGTGAATTTCTCCGCGGCGCTGTTCGACGAGGTGATCAACCCGTTCTACGGCGCGCCGCAGTCGATCTACTCCGACCATTTCCAATGGCAGGACGGCACTACCGGTAAAATGTCCTACAAACTCGAAGCGCCACCGCTGCATCCGGCGCTGGCCAGCACTCTGCTGGGCGGCTACGGCACACAGAATGCGCTGGATATGAGCCAGTTGCCCAATACCCACGCGATGCTGGCGTTGCTGCGCGACGGTTTCCACCCTGACAGCCCGGGCGGCAATGTGGAACTGCGCGGCGACGGCACGCCAGTGCTTGACTATCAGGTCTCAGACTACGCCTGGGACGGTCTACGCCGGGCCTTCCAGAGCATGGCCGAGATCCAGTTCGCGGCGGGCGCCAAGTCCGTCAAACCGCTGCATCACGATGCACGCTATGTGAAAACCCTGGCCGAAGCCCGCACGCTGATCGAGGGCCTCAACCTGGAACTGCACCGCACCTGCCTGGGCAGCGCCCATGTGATGGGCGGTTGCGCCATGGGTGAAGACCCCAAAATGGCCGTGGCCGACAGCCTTGGCCGTCATCACCAATTGCGCAATCTGTCCATCCACGATGGCTCATTATTCCCCACCAGCATCGGGGCGAACCCGCAATTGTCGGTGTATGGATTGACCGCGAAACTGGCGACTTCATTGGCCGAACGTCTGAAAACGGCGTGAAAACACCTAGGATTCACGGCATTTATCTACGTAAGTCGACTTGGCCGACCGGGAAGGCTGCGATACCATCCGGTTCCCCAACGGACTCCGCCAGGACGACGCGATGAACCGAGTGTTGTACCCAGGTACCTTCGACCCGATTACCAAAGGCCATGGCGATTTGGTCGAACGCGCCTCTCGCTTGTTCGACCATGTGATCATCGCGGTCGCTGCCAGCCCCAAGAAAAACCCGCTGTTTCCCCTGGAACAGCGCGTGGAGCTGGCGCGAGAGGTCACCAAGCATCTGCCTAACGTGGAAGTCGTCGGCTTCTCCACGTTGTTGGCGCACTTCGCCAAAGAGCAGAACGCCAATGTATTTTTGCGTGGCCTGCGTGCGGTGTCGGACTTTGAATACGAATTCCAACTGGCCAACATGAACCGCCAACTGGCGCCGGATGTCGAGAGCCTGTTCCTCACGCCGTCGGAGCGTTATTCATTTATTTCCTCGACGTTGGTCCGAGAAATCGCGGCATTGGGCGGGGATATCACCAAGTTCGTGCATCCGGCCGTGGCCGATGCGCTGACGCTGCGCTTCAAGAAGTAAGACCGCTCAATCGGCGCCTGCTCGCACTGCGGGCGTCAATGCGGCACAATTGCGCGCATTCGTTTTCAGATGCCTTGGCTGACGGCCCTGGCAGGAGTTTCCATGTCCCTGATCATCACCGACGATTGCATCAATTGCGACGTCTGCGAACCCGAGTGTCCGAACGCTGCAATCTCTCAAGGCGAAGAGATCTACGTGATTGACCCCAACCTCTGCACCCAGTGCGTCGGCCATTACGACGAACCTCAATGCCAGCAGGTGTGCCCGGTCGATTGCATTCCGCTGGATGAAGCCCATCCGGAGACGCAAGAGCAGTTGATGGATAAGTACCGGAAGATTACCGCTAAGAATTGAGCCCATTTAGTGCCTGTTAGGGCCTTATCGGGGGCAAGCCCCCTCTCACATTTTTTGAATGTATTCACAAACTGTGGGAGTGGGCTTGCCCCCGATAGCGATACCAGCCGTCACCCAGCAATCAGCTCTGGCACCTGGGGCAAAACACACTGGCCCGCTGCCCCAGCACCACATTGCGCAGCTCAGTCCCGCAGACCTTGCACGCCTCGCCGCCTCGGCCGTAGACGAACAGTTCCTGCTGGAAGTACCCCGGCTGCCCGTCGCCACCAATGAAATCCCGCAATGTCGTGCCGCCGCGCTCGATGGCCGCCGCCAGCACGCGCTTGATCTCGATCGCGAGTTTTAAATAACGCCCGCGTGAAATGCCGCCGGCCGCGCGACGCGGATCGATCCCCGCCGCAAACAACGCTTCCGTCGCATAGATATTGCCCACACCCACCACCACCGCGTTGTCCATGATGAACGGCTTGACCGCCATGGACTTGCCGCGCGACTGTTGAAACAGGCGCTCGCCGTCGAACAGGTCGGTCAACGGTTCCGGCCCCAGGCGCAGCAGCAGCTCGTGGTTGTGCGGGTCCTGGCTCCAGAGCATCGCGCCGAAACGCCGCGGGTCGGTGTAGCGCAGGGCCAGGCCGGATTCGAGTTCGATGTCCACATGCTCATGCTTGGCCGCCGGCATGCCGGTTTCCACCAGACGCAAATTACCGGACATGCCCAAGTGGCTGATCAGGGTGCCCACTTCGGCATTGATCAACAGGTACTTGGCACGCCGTTCCACCAGCACGATGCGCTGCCCGGAGAGGCGCACATCCAGGTCTTCGGGAATCGGCCAGCGCAGGCGCCGCTCGCGCACCACCACACGGCTGACGCGCTGCCCCTCCAGGTGCGGGGCGATCCCGCGTCGGGTGGTTTCGACTTCAGGTAACTCGGGCATGTACGCCTCTTGGGTAATAAATCAGTTCGCGCCCAATTCGCGGATCGACAACTTCATGCTCTCGAAGTCGTAGTCCGACAGGCCTACGTAATCGAGCACCAGGTGGCCAATGGCGTTCCACTCATGGTCCACCGACTGGTTGCCCAGCACCCGATAGGACGCGCAGATGTGCTCGGCCATTTTCAGGATCGCCAACAAGTTCTTCAGCGGTGCATTGCGCGAGGACTCATCGCTGAAAACCGCCAGGGCGTTGTGGTGGTTGGCAATCGCGTCGGTCACATGTTCCGGCAAACGCCAGGACTTGGCGGTGTAGTAACCCACCACCGCATGGTTGGTATTGAACGCGTTGTTCTCGGTATCGACCACGCGGCAGTCCGGCCCGGCGTTGGCATAGGCCTCTTCGAGCACCGCCATATAGTTGGGGAAACGTTTGAGCATCAGCGGCACGCCGCAATCGTGGAACAGCCCCAGGGCATAGGCTTCGTCCACCGCCTGAGAACCAGTGCGCTTGGCCACGGTCAGGCTGGTCATGGCCACATCCTGAGCGGTGTCCCAGAAGCGGTTGAGGGTGACGATGGTTTCATCGCTCATCTCGCCGCGGATCGACAGAGCGTTGATAAGGTTGATCACCGAACGGCTGCCCAGCAGGTTCACCGCGCGTTGGATCGAGGCGATCTTGTTGCTCAGGCCGTAATGCGCCGAGTTGACGATTTTCAGCAGCGCGCCGGACAGGCCTGGGTCCTGGGAGATCAGCCGCGCGATCACGTCCAGATCCGGATCGGGCATGTACTGCTCCATCTGCAAATCCACCATGATCTGCGGCTGCGGCGGCACGCTGATGCCTTGCAGGGCCTGTTGAATCTGTTCGGCGGTAAGCTCTTGGGACATAAGTACACACTCCGGGCTAGGCCGCGATTCTAACCCCTAAGCAAAGCTGACCGACACCTCAAAAACCCGATCAATGTGGGAGTTGGCTTGCCTGCGATAGCATCGCCGCCGTACGTCAGATACACCGCGCCGTCGGCATCGCAGGCAAGCCAGCTCCCACATGAACCGGCGCGCAAAGGGTATACTCCCGCTCTTTTTTCCGGAGCGACGTCATGTCCCTGCCAAGCCTGCGTCTCAAAGCCAACGCCGATCGTCGTTTGCGCAACGGCCACCTGTGGGTCTACAGCAACGAAATCGACGTGGCCGCCACCCCACTCCACGGCTTCCAGGCAGGCGACCAAGCCATCCTGGAAGCTGCCGGCGGCAAGACCCTGGGCATCGTGGCCATGAGCCCGAACAATCTGATCTGCGCCCGCCTGCTGTCGCGCGACATCAAGTTGCCATTGGACAAGTCGCTGCTGGTGCACCGCCTGAACGTTGCCCTGTCCCTGCGTGATCGCCTGTTCGACAAGCCGTTCTACCGCCTGGTCTACGGCGATTCCGACCTGCTGCCGGGCTTGGTGGTCGACCGTTTCGGCGACATTCTGGTGGTGCAGATCGCCTCGGCGACCATGGAAGCCCATAAAGACGACGTGATCGCCGCGCTGACCCAAGTGCTCAAGCCCAGCGGCATCCTGTTCAAGAACGACTCCGCCGCACGCGACGCCGAAGGTCTGAACCGTTACGTCGAAACCGTGTTCGGCCTGGTGCCGGAGTGGGTGGCGCTGGAAGAAAACGGCGTGAAGTTCGAAGCCCCGGTGATCCAGGGCCAGAAAACCGGTTGGTTCTACGACCACCGCATGAACCGCGCCCGTCTGGCGCCGTATGCCAAAGGCAAACGCGTACTGGACCTGTACAGCTACATCGGCGGCTGGGGCGTGCAAGCCGCGGCGTTCGGCGCCAGTGAAGTGTTCTGCGTCGACGCTTCGGCCTTCGCCCTTGACGGCGTGGAGCGCAACGCCGCGCTGAACGGCTTCGCCGAGAAAATGACCTGCATCGAAGGCGACGTTTTTGAAGCCCTCAAGGAACTCAAAGCCAGCGAAGAGCGCTTCGACGTGATCGTCGCCGACCCACCGGCCTTCATCAAACGCAAAAAAGACATGAAAAACGGCGAAGGCGCTTACCGCCGCCTCAACGAGCAAGCCATGCGCCTGCTCAGCAAGGACGGCATCCTGGTCAGCGCTTCGTGCTCCATGCACCTGCCGGAAGACGATCTGCAAAACATCCTGCTGACCAGCGCCCGCCACCTGGACCGCAATATCCAGATGCTGGAGCGCGGCGGCCAGGGCCCGGACCATCCGGTGCACCCGGCGATCGTGGAGACGCGGTATATCAAGAGCATTACGTGCCGGTTGTTGCCCAATAGCTGATGCTGGCCTGACCGTTCATTTGTAAACGGCTCATGTGTGGGGGCAGCCGCCCCCACACTTCTTTGCGAAATTTCAGACAGCACTGATCGCCCTATGGGGCATTGACCGGGTCTCTCTTCAAATCGATTCTCAGCCCTCATTCAAGGTCTGAGCCCTCCTCGATGACCCACCTGACCTCCCCCGCCCGAAAAACCGCCGCCATCGCCTTGCTGATGAACATGACGATCCTCGGCGTATTTCCCCTGGACGTGATTCTGCCCTCCTTTCCCTCCATGGCTCGCTACTTCGATACGGCCGTGGCCGATATCGCGTTATCGGTGAGTCTGTTTTCAATCGGTTTATCGTTGTCGCTGCTGCTGGTCGGACCGCTGTCCGACCGCCTGGGGCGCAAGCGTGTGTTGATAATCGGTATGGGCGTCGCCGTCATGGGCTCGGCGGGTTGTGCCATGGCGCAGGACTTTGCCTGGTTTATGGTCTTCCGAATGATCCAGGCGGTCGGGTGCGGCAGTTTCGTACTGTCCCAGGCACTGGTGCAGGATCTATTCATCGGCAAAGAACAAGAGCGATTGCGCATTGCCATGGTCACGGCCAGCGGCATCTGTATTTCCGTGTCACCGTTGTTCGGCAGTTGGTTGCAGACCTGGCTCGACTGGCGCGGCAGCTTTCAGGTGTTTGTCATCATTGGCCTGCTATTGATCCTCAAGGCTTGGCTTCTACTCGACGATCCAAGCCCGCCCTCCGATACTCGACTCTCGATTGTGAACGCGTACCGACAGGTGCTGCGTGACCGCAGTTTCGTCGGCTACTGGCTGATCTCGGCACTGGCCTTCGGTTGCCATTTCGCCTTTATCGTTGTGTCGCCCATCATCCTGATGGAGCAATTGGGCCTTACGCCTTACCGGTTTGCTCTGGTCTTGCTGCTCTATGGCGCCGCCTACGTGTTGGGTGGCATCGCTGCGGGCTGGATGAACCGATGGATGGACGGCAATACGCAGATCGTCAGCGGTCAGCGACTGATCGCATCGGCGGGCGTATTAATGCTGGCGCTCTATCACCTGTGGGGCCTGACGGTCATGACAGTGATGCTGCCGATGATCCTCTGTACCGCCGGAACGACCATCACCCGCCCCATTGCAACCTCCCGCGCCATGGGCCGATTCCCGCTGGCCGCCGGGACCTGCGCGTCGGCGGGAAACGTGATTATTTTTGTCTGTGGCGGTTTGGTCAGCAGCCTGGTCAGCCAGTCGGGCGAACAGGTGATGAACGTGCTGGCGATCACCTTTCTGGTTCTGAGCGGTATCGGCATGGGCCTGAACGCCAGGGAGCAAAGGTCTGCGCACGCGGCCTAAGGGCCCACTTCACGCTTGCGCCCATTCCCTCCAGCCGCCAGCGGTGTAGAATCGGCCCTATTCATCGCCAGTCATCCCCCGGCGGGTTTATGAGCTCAAGGCCACGGCGCGCGGCGATCCCGCAGCGTTAGAGGCAACCTCCGGACACACGGCTATTTCTGAGTGTTCCAGACGTCAATAGAAGCTCACTCCCCTGTTTAGTACCTGATTAGCCGCCCGGAGTGCTCCATGCCAGATTACCGCTCGAAAACATCCACCCACGGCCGCAACATGGCCGGCGCCCGCGCATTGTGGCGCGCCACGGGGATGAAAGATGACGACTTCAAGAAGCCGATCATCGCGATTGCCAACTCCTTTACTCAGTTCGTACCCGGCCACGTCCACCTCAAGGACCTGGGCCAACTGGTCGCCCGCGAGATCGAACGCGCCGGTGGCGTGGCCAAGGAATTCAACACCATCGCCGTGGACGACGGCATCGCCATGGGCCATGACGGCATGCTGTATTCGCTGCCGAGCCGCGAGATCATCGCCGACTCCGTGGAATACATGGTCAACGCCCACTGCGCCGACGCCATCGTATGCATCTCCAACTGCGACAAGATCACCCCCGGCATGCTGATGGCCGCCCTGCGCCTGAACATCCCGGTGATCTTCGTCTCCGGCGGCCCAATGGAAGCCGGCAAGACCAAGCTCGCCTCCCACGGTCTGGACCTGGTGGACGCCATGGTCATCGCCGCCGATTCCAGCGCTTCTGACGAGAAGGTCGCGGAATACGAGCGTAGCGCCTGCCCGACCTGCGGTTCATGCTCCGGCATGTTCACCGCCAACTCGATGAACTGCCTCACCGAGGCTCTCGGCCTGGCGCTGCCGGGCAACGGCTCCACCCTGGCCACCCACAGCGACCGCGAGCAATTGTTCCTGCAAGCCGGCCGTACCATCGTCGAGCTGTGCAAGCGTTACTACGGCGAGAACGATAAGTCGGTATTGCCGCGCAATATCGCCAACTTCAAGGCCTTCGAAAACGCCATGACCCTGGACATCGCCATGGGCGGTTCCACCAACACCATCCTGCACCTGCTGGCCGCGGCCCAGGAAGCCGAGATCGATTTCGACCTGCGCGATATCGACCGCCTGTCCCGCCATGTGCCGCAACTGTGCAAAGTCGCGCCGAACATCCAGAAGTACCACATGGAAGACGTGCACCGCGCCGGCGGGATCTTCTCGATCCTCGGCTCCCTGGCCCGTGGCGGCCTGCTGCACACCGACCTGCCGACAGTGCACAGCAAGACCATGGCCGAAGGCATCGCCAAGTGGGACATCACCCAGACCGACGACGAAGCCGTGCACACCTTCTTCAAGGCCGGCCCGGCGGGCATCCCGACCCAGACCGCATTTAGCCAGTCGACCCGCTGGGACACCCTCGACGACGACCGTGAAAACGGCTGCATCCGCAGTGTCGAGCACGCCTACTCCAAGGAAGGCGGCCTGGCCGTGCTGTACGGCAACATCGCCCTCGACGGCTGCGTGGTCAAAACCGCCGGCGTGGATGAGTCCATCCATGTGTTCGAAGGCAACGCCAAGATCTTCGAAAGCCAGGACAGCGCCGTACGCGGCATCCTCGCCGACGAAGTCAAAGAAGGCGACATCGTGATCATCCGCTACGAAGGCCCCAAAGGCGGCCCGGGTATGCAAGAGATGCTCTACCCAACCTCGTACCTGAAATCCAAGGGCCTGGGCAAAGCCTGTGCGCTGTTGACCGACGGCCGTTTCTCCGGCGGCACCTCGGGCCTGTCCATCGGCCACGCTTCGCCGGAAGCTGCTGCCGGTGGCGCGATTGGCCTGGTGCAGGATGGCGACAAGGTGCTGATCGACATTCCGAACCGCTCGATCAACCTGTTGATCAGCGACGAAGAACTGGCGGCGCGCCGGGTTGAGCAGGACAAAAAAGGCTGGAAGCCGGTTGAAAAACGTCCACGTAAAGTGACCACCGCGCTGAAGGCTTATGCCCTGCTGGCCACCAGCGCCGATAAGGGTGCTGTGCGTAACAAGGCGATGCTCGACGGTCTGTAAGACCTGCGCCCATAAAAATGCCCCGCCAAGTGCGGGGCATTTTTTTTTGCCTGGCCAAATCTCAATGCCAGCGCGCCAGTTAGCACATTTGCAACTGAACTACTGCAATCGGGGGCAAGCCCCCTCCCACATTTTTGAGCAGTTACTGGATTTCATCCGGCTTGACGATCACCCAGTTCTTGTCCGCCGTCACCGGCAAGCCTTCCTTGGCCTGGGCCGCGGCGTGCTTGGCCATCATGCCGTTGAGCTGGGCCATGTATTTGTCCTTGCGGTTGACCCACAGGTGGATACCGCCCTTGGCCACGTCCACATCGTGGAACAGCATGTAGCCGTCGCTGGTCGGGGTATCGCCGCCGACGATCACCGGCTTTTTCCATTCGTCGATGTAGGTGAGGATCGCCGCGTGCTTACCGGCCATCCAGGTCGCCGGGGTCCACAGGTAGGGGGTGAGCTCCAGACCGAGGTTGGCCTTCTCGTCATACTTGCCGGCGCTGATCTGTTTGCGCGCGGTGGTCAGTTCGCCGGTCTTGCGGTCCTTGAGCAAAGTGGTCACGCCAATGACGTTCTCGGGTTTGACGTTGTAGCCGTACTTCGGATCGGCAGCGACCATGCGCACCAGCTCTTCGGAAGCGGCGGTCATCACGTAAACCTCGATGCCGTTTTCCATCAGCTTGTTGTACAGCTCGGCCTGGCCGGTGAAGACTTTCGGCGGCTGCACTTCGGACGTCTTGACCACATCGCCTTCGTAATAACTGACCGGCACGGGCTTGCCGGAGGCCATCAGTTCGTCGACCTGGACCTTGAGTTCCTTGAGGGTAAAGCCGGAGAACACTTGGGCGACCCATGGGTAGCAGACCATGTCGTCCACTTCGCACAGGCGATAGTAGTAACTGAACAGGCTTTCCTTGTGGTCGGCAGTGTCTTTGAACGGCATCAGCTTGAGCGATGGATCCAGGCTTTCGCGGGTGATGAGCCCCTTGTTTTCCATGTAGGGCAACAGCGACTCTTCGAGGTCGTAGCGGTAGCTGGTGTTGTCCATGTCGAACACCGCGAAGTTACCTTTGTTGGCATTGGCGGCGATCATCTCGTTCAGTTGCTTGGCGGCCGGGGCGGGCCAATGTTTCAACTCGGTGGCGGCGAACGCCTGGCTGGCCAAGCCAAGGCAGAATGCGGCGGATACCAATAGTGTCGGCGCGAGCTTCATAGGCGTTGTCTCCCTGAGTGAAAGACACCGACGCTAGCAAATCCCTGTGACAATTCCCGCTTCGAGCGCGACCGCACGCGTCCCGTTTCCGCCAAGGCCATGCGCGTGAGCGTCAAACACTTATTCCAAAAACGACAGTTACCATTCCATATCGGTATTAATTCATTATTTATCAGGCTGTTAGGCTTCCCGGTTCGCAATCGCAGGCTCACGCGATTGGCGCCCTCACAATGGAGTTCAAATGAATCTGCCGCTGATTCTCAACCTACTGGTGTTCCTGGCCCTATTGCTGGGCCTGGCACAAACCCGCCGCACTCAGTGGAGCCTGGCCAAAAAGGTTCTATTGGCGCTGGTACTGGGCGTGGTGTTCGGCGTGGCGCTGCATACCATCTATGGCGCCGGCAACCCGGTGCTCAAAGCCTCCATCGGATGGTTCGATCTGGTCGGCAATGGCTACGTGCAACTGCTGCAAATGATCGTGATCCCGCTGGTATTTGCCTCGATCCTCAGCGCAGTGGCGCGCCTGCATAACGCGGCGTCCCTGGGCAAGATCAGCTTCCTGACCATCGGCACCCTGCTGTTCACCACCGCAATTGCGGCGATGATCGGTATCGGCCTGACCAACCTGTTCGGCCTCACCGCCGAGGGCCTGGTGGCCGGTACTCAGGAAATGGCGCGCCTGCAGGTGATCCAAAACGATTACGCCGGCAAAGTCGCCGACCTGAATATCCCGCAGCTGCTGCTGTCGTTCGTACCAGCCAACCCATTCGCCGACCTGGCGCGGGCCAAGCCGACGTCGATCATCAGCGTGGTGATTTTCGCCGCGTTCCTGGGAGTGGCCGCGCTGCAACTGCTCAAGGACGAAGTGGAAAAAGGCCAGAAAGTGCTCAATGCCATCGACACCCTGCAAGCCTGGGTAATGCGCCTGGTGCGCCTGGTGATGAAGCTCACGCCCTACGGTGTGTTGGCGCTGATGACCAAGGTAGTCGCCGGTTCCAACCTGCAAGACATCATCAAGCTCGGTAGCTTTGTGCTGGTGTCCTACCTGGCCCTGGGCCTGATGTTCGTGGTGCACGGCCTGCTGTTGTCGGCGGCCGGGATCAATCCGCTGCGCTTCTTGCGCAAAGTGTGGCCGGTGCTGACCTTCGCGTTCACCAGCCGCTCCAGCGCAGCGACCATTCCCTTGAGCATCGAAGCGCAGACCCGTCGACTGGGCATCCCGCAGTCCATCGCCGGTTTCGCCGCCTCGTTTGGCGCGACCATTGGCCAAAACGGCTGCGCAGGCCTCTACCCTGCCATGCTGGCCGTGATGGTGGCGCCGACCGTGGGCATCAACCCGCTGGACCCGCTGTGGATCGCGACCCTGGTGGCGATTGTGACCTTAAGTTCGGCAGGCGTTGCCGGCGTGGGCGGCGGCGCGACCTTTGCCGCGCTGATCGTGCTGCCGGCGATGGGCTTGCCGGTGTCACTGGTGGCGCTGCTGATTTCCGTGGAGCCGCTGATCGACATGGGCCGCACGGCGTTGAACGTGAACGGTTCGATGACAGCCGGTGCGATTACCAGCCAGATCATGGGGCAGACGGATAAGGGATTGTTGGAGGCGGATGAGCATGCGCAGTTAGCGCAGGCCTGATAGACCGCTATCGGGGGCAAGCCCCCTCCCACACTTGAAGGTATTCACAAATCAAAATGTGGGAGGGGGCTTGCCCCCGATGCTTTTAGGCTTTTTCCCAGACTTCAAAGTTGTAGGCTGGCTTGTCGCCCTCAGCCGCATTCACAGCATTCGACACCAGCGTCCACTGGCTGCGGTCAAACTCCGGAAACCACGCATCCCCTTCCGGACTCAACGCCACCCGCGTCAAATACAGGCGATCGGCCTGTTCCAGGCCCTGCGCATACAACTGCGCACCGCCGATCAACATCAGCTCGTCCACGCCCTGCTCCAGTGCCCATGCCTCGGCACGCTCGACGGCGGCCTCCAGTGACGGAAAAACTTCCGCACCTTCAAGCGCCAGGCCGGTCTGACGGCTGACCACCAGGTTCAAGCGCCCCGGCAGCGGTCGGCCCAGGGAGTCCCAGGTTTTGCGCCCCATGATGATCGGCTTGCCGAGGGTGGTGGCCTTGAAATATTTGAAATCCCCCGGCAAATGCCAGGGCATGCGGTTGTCGACGCCGATCACGCGGTTTTCACCGAGGGCTGCGATCAGGCTTAGAGGGAGAGTTTTTTTCATGGCGACGAGAATACCAGAGCCGCGAGTCAGCGGTTATGCTCCAGGCTCACTTGCTCAACAGGACAGCGCGTGACCGTACTGAACTCGCTCCACACACTCTGGCTGACCGAAACCGTGCGCCTGCGTGAAGAACACGCCGGCAACCTCGAAGACCTGGAAGCCAACCGCCTGGCCCGCACGGCCGGAGGCGACCTGCCAACGCGCATTCAACGCCGCGCCTTGCACCTGGCCGAGCGCGATGGCCTGGTGGTCGCCCTTACCCGCTGGTTACAAGGCGCGCGCCTGGCCCTGGTGCTGCTGGCGATACTCGCGGTGGTCAGCGGCGCCGGCCTGGCGTTTGCCGCGCTGGGCAACGGATTGGCGCCAGTGAACGTGTTCTGGGCCTTGGGCAGCCTGCTCGGCCTGAACCTGATTCTGCTGATCAGTTGGGCCTTGGGCCTGCTATTTGCCGGCGAACATAGCGCCAGCCTCGGGCGCCTGTGGCTGTGGCTCAGCGAAAAATTCGCGCGCGATGCCAAGGCCGCGCAGTTGGCACCGGCCCTGTTACTGCTGTTGCAACGGCAGAAACTCAATCGCTGGGCCGTAGGCGTACTGGTCAACAGCCTGTGGCTGCTGGCATTGCTCAGTGCATTGGTGATCCTTCTGACATTACTCGCCACCCGTCGCTACGGCTTCGTGTGGGAAACCACCATCCTCGGCGCCGATACTTTCGTGGCCGTGACACAAGCACTGGGCACCTTGCCTGCCCTGCTCGGCTTCAATGTGCCGACTGTAGAGATGATTCGCGCCAGCGGGGATTGCGCCCTGAATATCGAGAGCGCCCGCCAAGCCTGGGCCGCCTGGCTGGTCGGTGTGTTGCTGGTCTACGGCCTGCTGCCGCGCCTGATCCTAGCCCTGCTGTGCCTGTGGCGCTGGAAGCGCGGGCGCGCCGCCCTGCGTCTGGACCTCAACCTGCCCGGCTATAGCCAACTGCGCGAACGCCTGATGCCGAGCAGCGAGCGCCTTGGGGTCAATGATGCTGCGCCCGAACACCTGCACGCCGTCACTGGCGGCGTCAGTGAACAGCACAGCGCCGGCGCCCTGTTGGTAGCCATCGAGCTGGACGACCAATACCCCTGGCCGCCCAAACTGCCCGCCAACGTCAGTAACGCCGGCATCCTCGACAGCCGCGAATCGCGCCACAAACTCCTCGAACAACTCAGCCGCTTCCCGCCCGCGCGCCTAGCCATCGCCTGCGACCCTCGGCGCTCGCCGGATCGCGGCAGCCTGGCGCTGATCGCCGAACTGGCCCGCAGCGCCAGCGCCACCCGCGTCTGGCTGTTGCAAGCGCCGCCCGGCCAGGCGCTGGACGCCGAGCGCCTGGGCGACTGGCACAACGCGCTGCAACAGCTCGACCTTCCCTTCGCCGACTGCGCGCCGCTGAACTGGCTGGAGACCGGTCATGACTAAGCCTCTGAAACTCGCCGTGGTCGGCCACACCAACGTCGGCAAAACCTCGCTGTTGCGCACGCTGACTCGCGACGTGGGCTTCGGCGAAGTGTCCCATCGCCCCAGCACCACGCGTCATGTGGAAGGCGCACGCTTGTCGGTGGACGGTGAAGCCTTGCTGGAGCTGTACGACACGCCCGGCCTGGAAGATGCCATCGCCTTGCTCGATTACCTGGAACGCCTGGACCGCCCCGGTGAACGCCTCGACGGCCCGGCACGCCTGGCGCGCTTCCTGGAGGGCAGCGAAGCGCGCCAACGCTTCGAACAAGAAGCCAAAGTGTTGCGCCAACTGTTGGCCTCGGACGCCGGCCTGTACGTGATCGATGCCCGCGAACCGGTGCTGGCCAAGTACCGCGACGAGTTGCAGGTGCTGGCCAGTTGCGGCAAGCCGTTGTTGCCGGTGCTCAACTTTGTCAGCAGCAGCGACCACCGCGAGCCCGATTGGCGCGAAGCCTTGGCCCGCCTGGGTTTGCATGCGCTGGTGCGCTTCGACAGCGTGGCGCCGCCCGAAGACGGCGAACGGCGTCTGTATGAAAGCCTGGCGCTCCTGCTGGAAAACGCCCGGCCGCAGTTGGAGCGGTTGATGCTCGATCAGCAAGCCCAGCGCCAGGCTCGCCAGCAAAGCGCGGCGCGGTTGATCGCCGAGCTGCTGATCGACTGCGCCGCGTGCCGGCGCAGTGTGGTCAGCGAGGACGAACACAACGCCATCGGCGAACTGCGCAAGGCCGTACGCCAACGGGAACAAAAGTGTGTGGAAGCCTTGCTCAAACTGTTCGGGTTCCGCCCCCAGGACGCCGCCGCCAGTGATCTGCCGTTGCTGGACGGGCGTTGGGGCGACGACCTGTTCAACCCGGAAACCCTCAAGCAACTCGGCGTGCGCGTCGGCGGAGGCATCGCTGCCGGTGCGGCGGCCGGCGCGGGGGTGGACCTGCTGGTCGGCGGCCTGACCCTCGGCGCCGCCGCCCTGGCCGGCGCCATCGCTGGGGGCGCGCTGCAAACCGCGCGCAGCTACGGCAATCGCTTGATGGGCAAGCTCAAGGGCCACCGCGAGTTGACCGTGGACGACAGCGTGCTGCGCCTGCTCGCCCTGCGCCAACGCCAGTTGCTCAAAGCCCTCAACCTGCGCGGCCATGCGGCGATGCACAGCATCAAAGTCGACACACCCCAGGACAAAACCTGGCGCGAAGGCAAATTACCCGACGCCCTGCATAAGGCCCGCGCCCACCCGCAATGGTCGTCCCTCAACCCTCACGCCAAACTGAGCCAGGCCGAGCGCCAGGAACAGATCGACGCCCTCGCCGAGCGCCTCGATCAGGACTGAGCCGTCAGCAACCGCCGAGCCTTGGCTTTGAGCCATGCAAGGTCGAGCAGCGGCACGTTGGCCTGCTTGGCCTGCTCATCCCAATACCGCAGACGCACACTCACCGCGCAGAGCGGGTCCTGTTCGAAGGCCCGGGCCTCGACGGCACTCATCACGCCGCCTTGATACGCCAGGGTGCGGCGGCTGGCCTCGCTCAGTTGTGCGTAGTAGTCGGGCTGGCTGAAGGTCAGGTAACGCTTGGCCTGGACGTGATATTCCACAAGCCTGGCCAAGCGTTCGCTGAAACCGGCCCGGCGCAGGTAATCCGCCCCCAGCCGCTCATGACTGACCACGCCGTAACCGCCCATGCTCTCGGCACGTTGGTCGCAGAGATGGCCGATATCGTGAAAAAACGCCGCCAATACCACTTCGTCATCGAAGCCTTCGGCCACGGCCTGTTGCGCGGCCTGGGACATATGTTCGATCTGCGACACCGCTTCGCCGATGTAGTCCGCCGTGCCGTGCTGTTCGTACAGACCGAACACCTCGGCAATCACCTGTTCAGGATGCATCACGCCTCACCCCACAGTGCCGCGACGTTGCGCTCGCCCAGCGCCGGCCCCACGCTCATGCCCACGCCGGTATGCATCAACGCGGCACTGACCCCCGGCGCCGCCCGTACGAAAGAAAACGGTCCCGGCCCGCGCGCGCCATAGACCCCCTGCCAGCGCTCGACCACCTGGATCCCACAGCCCAGGGTCTGCTCGGCCAGTTCGAGCATCCAGTTGTCCACCTGTTCGCCGTTGAAGGGCGACGCATCCAGGCCGTAATCATGGGAATCGCCGATGATCAGCTCGCCATAGGGCGTAGGACTGATCAACAGATGAATTCCGTGCTCGTGCAGGTGCGGCGCTTCGCGCAGGATTCGCGCCTGAACCGCCACCGCTTCCGGTAAGTCGGCAAATGCGCCGTAATGCACGCAACTGAGCCCCGTAAGCAAGGCATGCTGCAGGTTCAGATTCAGCGCCGGTCGCGCCCGCAGCATTTGCAAGCGGCAGATACTCGGATGCAGTTCGGCCAACGCTTCGGCCAATAAGGTTTGGTAGTCATGGCCGGAGCAAACGATGATCTGTTCGCCGCGAAAGCTGCCGGCGGTGCTGTGCAACAGGCCCGGCTCGACATCGCGCACCAGGGTGGAAAAGTGAAATTCCACGTTCAGGTGCTGCCTCAGGTAGCGGATCAGCGCCGGGAGCGCCTCGCGTGAATACAGTTGCTGATCGTCGCGGCCATGCAAAGCGGCCCGGTGATGGCGGAACTGGCCGCCGTACAAATCGCGCATCGCCGCACCTTGCAGCAACTCCACGTTGTACCCGTGTTCCTGCGCGCGCCCGGCGCAGAAGGCTTCCAGCAGGTGTTCTTCCGCTTCGGTGCGGGCGAACAGGTAGGCGCCGTTGCGCTTGAGTTGCAGACCCGCCACCTGAGCCCAATGCCCCCAGATAGCACGGCTTTGCCGCGCCAGATCGAGCATCGCTCCCGGTGGCTGGCCAGTGACCAAAGCCTGGCCGAAGTTGCGTACCGAGGCGCCCAAGGGCGTGGCGCTGCGTTCGAACACCTTGACCTTGAGGCCGCGTCGAGCCGCGGCGTAGGCGTGGGACAGGCCGAGGACGCCGGCGCCGACAATCAGTAGGTCGCTGTGCTGTGTCATGTAGTGATGTCCTGTTTTCAAGACCGCTATCGGGGGCAAGCCCCCTCCCACCTTTTGAATGCCTTTCAATGTGGGAGGTGGCTCGCCCCCGCTAGGACCTTCAGCCAAAACCGAGTAATTACTGGCCCGCGACCTTCTCCGACTTACCGTCATAGCGCTTGCGCCATTCGGCCAGGATGCTGTCGCGGTTTTTCGAAGCCCAGGTAAAGTCATTCTTGATCAGGCGTTGTTCGTAGTCGGCCGGCAATTCGGTTTGCGGCTTGGCAATGCCCGGCTGGGCGAGGACTGCGAAGTTGTCCTTGTACAGCTCCATGGCTGCGGGGCTGGCGGAGAAGTCGGCGAGCTTTTTCGCCGCATCGGCGTGGGCGGTGCCTTTCATCACGGCGGTGGCTTCGATGTCCCAGCCCAGGCCTTCCTTGGGCAGGATGATGTCCAGTGGCGCGCCCTGGCGTTTCAACTGCACGGCTGGGTATTCGAAGGAAATCCCGATCGGAAACTCACCGGAAGCCGCCAACTTGCACGGCTTGGAACCGGAATGAACGTACTGGCCGATGTTCTGGTGCAGGTCATCCATGTACTGCCAGCCTTGCATCTCGCCATAGGTCTGCAACCAGGCGCTCACGTCCAGAAAACCGGCGCCGGATGAGGCCGGGTTGGGCATCACGATCTTGCCTTTGTACTCAGGCTTGGTCAGGTCTTGCCAGCTCACCGGCTTGGTCAGGCCCTGCTTGTCGGCTTCGACGGTGTTGAAGCAGATTGTCGCGGCCCACACGTCCATGCCGACCCACGCGGGCGGGTTGGCAGGGTCGCGGTAATTCTTGCCGATCTTGTCCAGGTCCTTCGGCGCGTAGTTGTCCAGCATGCCTTGCTGGTCGAGGATCGCCAGGCTCGATGCAGCCAGGCCCCACACGGCATCGGCTTGGGGGCGGTCTTTTTCGGCCAGCAGCTTGGCGGTGATGATCCCGGTGGAGTCGCGCACCCATTTGATTTCGATATCGGGGTTCGCCTGTTCGAAGGCCTTTTTATAGGTCTTCAACTGCTCGGCTTCGAGGGCCGTATACACGGTGAGATCAGTTTTGGCGAAGGCATTCAGGCTGAATGCGGTGAGTACGGCAGCGACCAGCGCCAGGGGCTTGAACATGAGGAACCTCCTTCAGGGTTGTTTATTGGCCGGGCGCGCTCTGGCGCCAGGCTTGGGAGCGACGCAGCGCGCCGCGCGATGCCCACGCCAGCAGCAACGAAACGCTGGCCGAGGTGAACAGGATCAGGGTGGACATGGCCGCCGCACCGCCCACGTTCCCGGCGTCGTCCATGTTCAACACGGCGACGGCGGCAAGGATGGTGTCGGGGCTGTAGAGGAAAATCGCGGCGGACACGGTAGTCATCGCCGACACGAACAGGTAGCGCACGATATCCAGCAAGGCCGGCAGGCAGATCGGCACCGTGACTTTCAGGTAATGGCGGTACAGCGGCGCCTTGAGGGACAGCGCGGCGGCTTCGAATTCGGCATCGAGCTGACGCAGCGCGGTGGTGGCGGTCATCTGCGCGGTGGTCAAATAGTGAGCAATGGTGCACACCACCAGCAGGGTCATGGTCCCGTAGAACACATGTAGCGGGTTGCCGTTGAGGTTGAAAAAGAACACGTAGCCCAGGCCCAGCACCAACCCCGGCACCGCCATCGGTACGAAGCTGAGCATGCGCAGCGCCAGATTGAGGTGCTTCTGGCCCTTGGTCTTTTCCATCAGATAGGCGCCGCTGAAGATCAGGACGCTGCCGATCACGGCCGTACACAGCGCCATGGTCAGGCTGTTGCGGTAGGCCAGCCAACCACCGCCGGCTGTGTCCTCGAACTGGTAATGAGCGAGGGACAGCGACAGGTTGTACGGCCAGAACTTCACCAGGGAGGAATACACCGCCATGCCGAATACCAGCAGCAGCACCGCGCAGATCAATAGAACGATGGCCAGGTAGCAACCGTCCCTCAAGCGCGACGGCGCCGGGCGGAAGACTTGGGCGCGGCCGCTCATGGCATCGCCGTGGCGACGGCGCAACCATGCGTCCACAGCGAAGCTGAACAGCGCCGGCAACAGCAACACCATGCCGATCAACGCACCGCGACCGAACTGCTGCTGACCGACCACCGCCTTGTAGGCTTCCAGCGCCAGCACCTGATAATCGCCGCCGACCACCACAGGCACGCCGAAATCGGTGATGGTCAGCGTGAACACCAGGCAGAACGCGGCAAACACCGCCTGGCGCGTGGCCGGCCAGGTGATGCTGCGAAACGCCCGCGCCGGGCTGGCCCCCATACTTGAGGCGGCATCGAACAGGCGCGCATCGGCCAGCGAGAGCGCCGACAGCAAAATCATCAGGGCGTGTGGGAAGGTGTAGATCACTTCACCGAGCACGATGCCCCAGAAGCCGTAGATATTTTCCGCGATCAACCCGCGCAACAGGCCTTGGTTGCCGAACAGGTACACCAGCGCAATGCCCGGCAACATCGACGGCGCCATCAGCGGCAACAGCGACAGACCGCGCCAGATCGCTTTGCCGGGGATCAGCGTGCGTTGCAGCGCGTAGGCAAACAGGTAGGCCAGCGGTACGACGATGGCCGCCACGCTGAGAGAGACTTTCAGGCTATTGCCCAGCAACCAGTGGAAGTTGGCGCTGGTGAGCAGTTCCCGCGCCGCGACCAGGCCGCCACCCTGCCCGGCCTCGTTGCTGAAACCACGCCAGAAAATCGCCAGCAACGGCAGCAACACCGCGACACTCAGCAAGCTCAGCCAGAGCCATTTGCCGCCGACCACAAAAATGCGGTCGCCCCACTCGGCACGGGACACCTGACGCGTCGCAGGCAAGCTCATCACTGCGGCCATCTCAGGCAAACACCTGTAGGCTGCGCGGCGGCAAAGCCACCCAGATGTCCTGGGCGCCCAGGCGCGGCATGGCTTCGGGGGCGAGTTCGGCCAGCAGCGGATGACCGGGCAGGTGCTCCAGCTCAAAACTCATGCGGCAGCGGTTGCCGAGAAAGGTGATCTCACGGACCTTGGCCGGGAAGAGGTTCTCTTCGTGCACGGGAGGGTTGACGCTGATCGCTTCCGGGCGGCAGAACAGCCGACCGGACTCGGCTCTACCGGCGTCATCGGCCAGGCGCATCGTCATCCCGCCGACCTGGGCATGGCTGATGCTGTTGCGGCTGAACGGCAACCAGTTGCCCTGGCCGACAAACTCCGCCACGAACGGCGTGGCCGGGCGGTCGTAGATTTCCTGCGGCGTAGCGTATTGCTCGACCTTACCGTTGTTCATCACGGCAATGCGGTCTGCCATCAACATGGCTTCGTCCTGGTTATGGGTCACCATCAAGGTGGTGATGCCCAGGCGCCGTTGCAGCTGACGCAGTTCGGTGCACAAATGCTCGCGCACCCGGGCATCGAGGGCCGACATCGGCTCATCCAGCAGCAGCAACGACGGCGCCGGCGCGAGCGCGCGGGCCAGGGCGACCCGTTGCTGCTGGCCGCCGGAGAGTTGACCGGGGTACTTCTTTTCGCTGCCCACCAGGCCCACCAGCTCCAGCATCTGGCCGACACGCTGGCGCACTTCGTCGCGGCCGCTGCCGGTTAGGCCATAGCCGATATTCGCTTCGACGGTCAGGTTCGGAAACAGCGCGTAGGACTGAAACAGAATGCCGTAGTCCCGCGCCTGCGGCGGCAGCAGGGAAACGTCACGGCCGCCCAGGTAAAGTTCGCCATTGTCCTGGCGCTCCAAGCCGGCAATGCAGCGCAACAAGGTGGTCTTGCCGCAGCCGGACGGGCCCAGCAGGCACACCAGTTCGCCGGCGGCGACGTCCAGGGAGACGTTGTCCAGCGCGGTGAACGCACCGAAGCGCTTCTGGATACCGCGCACTTTCATAGGCGCGCCGGGTTGGGTCAGGGCTGTGTTCATGGTGGCACCTCATCAAACTGATGAAGGCCATGCTAGGCAGGCAATGCGTCGCTCTTGTGGCAGGAAGGCAAAACGCGGCGATAGTGGTATTCGCAGATTTGTGTAGGACTCTTCGAACTGAGTTGCTGGGGTATCGCCAATCGGGGGCAAGCCCCCTCCCACACTTAAAGGCATTCACAATTCAACATGTGGGAGGGGGCTTGCCCCCGATTGGTCCCCAAAGCCACTACAAGGCTTTAGATTGGCGACATTTCCTGGGCCAACCCCAAAAACGCCGCTGGCAGACGCGCAGCCTTTCTTTCCTTGAGGCAGTACAGATACTCCGGAATCTGCGGCGCATGCTCAAGGGTCAGCACCTTGAGCTGCGGGTCATGGGGCACTTCCTGGCGGGCGATGATGCTGATGCCGATATTGCGCAACACCGCCTCGCGGATCGATTCACGGCTGCCGATTTCCAGCAGCGGCCCGTAGTTCACGCCAGCGCCGCGCAGCATGTCTTCGGTCAGGCGGCGTGTGGTGGAGCCGACCTCGCGCATCAACAGGGTGTGTCCGGCGAGCGCGCTCAACGGCACATGATCGAGTTTGGCCAGGGGATGGTTGCGATGCACCGCCAGCACCAGCGGGTCGGTGCCGAGGACGCGACGTATCAGCCGTGGGTCGTCGAGCAGCTGTGAGGACGCCGCCACATCGACGCGGTAGTCATCCAGCGCTTCGAGCACCTGCTGGGAGTTGCCGATTTCCACCGACACCTCCACTTGGGGTAGGCGCTCGCGAAAGGCTTTGACCAGATCCAGGATGTAGTACGGCGCCGTTGCGGCAATCCTGAGTGCGCCCTGGACCTGACCGTTGTTGCGCAGGAAAAACTCGATATCGGCTTCCTGCTGCAACAGCGTCTTGACCATCGGCAACAGCCGCGCGCCTTCGTCGCTGACGGTGAGGCGGCGCCCGCCGCGATAGAACAGCTCGACGCCGTATTGGCTTTCCAGGTTGCGGATCTGGGTGGTGACCGTGGGCTGGCTCAGGCCGAGCTTTTTCGCCGCCTGGGTAATGCTGCCCAGGCGGGCGACCATAAAAAACGCCTTCAGCTCGGCACTCAGCACACCACCCTCTCTTGTCTATTTGCGCAACAGGCGCAGGCCATTGAACACCACCAGCAGGCTCACGCCCATGTCGGCAAACACCGCCATCCACATGGTGGCCATGCCCATGAACGTCACCGCGAGGAAGATCGCCTTGATCACCAACGCCAGGGCGATGTTCTGCTTGAGGATACTCGACGTTTGCCGCGACAACCGAATGAATGCCGGAATCTTGCGCAGATCATCGTCCATCAACGCCACGTCGGCGGTCTCGATGGCGGTGTCGGTGCCGGCGGCGGCCATGGCAAAACCGATTTCGGCGCGGGCCAGGGCCGGAGCGTCGTTGATGCCGTCGCCGACCATGCCCACCCGACGGCCTTGGGTGTAGAGGGTTTCGATGGCGTGGAGTTTGTCGGTGGGCAGCAAATCGCCCTGGGCTTGATCGATACCTACCTGCGCCGCAATCGCCTGGGCGGTGTGGGTGTTGTCGCCGGTGAGCATCAGGGTCTTGATGCCCAATTCATGCAACTGCTGGATGGCTTCTCGGCTGCTGTCCTTGACGGTGTCGGCCACGGCGAACAGCGCCAGCGGGCCGGATTTGTCCAGTAGGAGCACGACCGACTTGCCTTGTTTCTCCAGGGCGAAGAGTTTCTCTTCCAGCGCTGGCGAGCACAGGCCCAGGTCCTCCACCAGGCGGTGATTGCCCAGGTGATAGGTTTCGCCGTTGATATCGCCTCGCACGCCGCGCCCGGCCAGAGCCTCGAAGTTATCCACAGTATGGGTCGGCAGGTTTTTATCCACAGCTGCGTTGGCGATTGCCAGGGACACGGGGTGGTCGGAACGCCCCGCCAGGCTGGCGGCGAGGGCCGGCGCGCTGTCTTCGACAGTGGGGAACAGCGCCAGGTAGTCGGTTTGCACGGGTTTGCCGTGGGTGATTGTGCCGGTCTTGTCGAGGGCCAGGTAATCGAGCTTGTAACCGCCCTCCAGGTACACGCCACCCTTGATCAGGATGCCTTTGCGCGCCGCAGCGGCCAGGCCGCTGACAATGGTCACCGGCGTGGAAATCACCAGCGCACAGGGGCACGCGACCACCAACAGCACCAGCGCGCGGTAGATCCAGTCGAACCAGGCGCCGGCCATGAACAGCGGTGGAATCACTGCCACGCCGAGTGCGAACAGGAACACAGCCGGGGTGTAGATCTTGGAAAAACTGTCCACAAAGCGCTGGGTCGGAGCCCGCGCGCCCTGGGCTTGTTCCACCGCGTGGATGATCCGCGCCAGGGTGGAGTTGTTGGCCGCCGCCGTCACGCTGTATTCCAGGGAACCGGCCTGGTTGATGGTGCCGGCGAAGACTTTATCGCCCACCGTCTTCTCAATCGGCAGGCTTTCACCGGTAATCGGCGCCTGATCGACAGTGGATTGACCCGCGGTCACCTCACCGTCCAGGCCGATGCGCTCACCGGGCTTTACCCGCACCACAGCGCCCAGTTCGATGCTTTTAACCTCTTGTTCAACCCAACTGCCGTCAGGCTGCCGCACGGTGGCCTGTTCCGGGGTCATCTGCATCAAACCGCTGATGGCATTGCGCGCGCGGTCCAGGGACTTGGCTTCGATCAGCTCGGCCACGGTAAACAGGAACATCACCATCGCCGCTTCCGGCCACTGGCCGATAAGAATCGCGCCGGTGACCGCGATACTCATCAGGGCGTTGATGTTCAGATTGAGGTTTTTCAGGGCGATCCAGCCCTTTTTATAGGTGCCAAGGCCGCCGCTGAGGATCGACACCAGCGCCACCAAGGCAATCACCCAGGTCGGCGCGGCATTGGTGAAGTGCAGGACTTCGGCGCCTAACGCCCCAAGACCCGACACGGCCAGCGGCCACCAATGTTTCTTGGCCGGGGGAGTAGCGGCGGGCGCGCCCTCTTCGATGGGGTCGGCTTGCATGCCGATGGATTTGATCGCATCGATAATCGGCGCAGTACTCGGCAGGTCATGGGTGACGCCGAGAATGCGATTGATCAGGTTGAATTCCAGCTGCTGCACGCCAGCGAGCTTGCCCAGCTTGTTCTGGATCAGCGTCTGCTCGGTGGGGCAGTCCATGGCTTCGATACGGAAGGTGCTCAGCCGCGAACCGGCGGTGGGTGCTTCGCTCAGTGTCACCACCGCAGGCGCGGGGCCACCGGAACAGCAGGAGCCGCCGTGGCCGTGATTGTGTACGGGCGTGAGTTTTTCAGTGCCATGATCGTGGGTGTGATCATGTTTATGCGGGGTGTGGTGGGAATCGCTCATGCTGTGGCGTCCGTAAGAGTGCTTGTTGCCAAGTAAAGACCCTGTAGCCACTATAGGGTCAAGCACCCATTTGGAGATTGCTGCGATGAAGATCGGCGAACTGGCCAAACTCACCGAATGCCCGGTGGAGACCATCCGTTACTACGAGAAGGAAGGCCTGCTGCCGCCCCCGGCGCGCACCGATGCCAACTACCGCGTGTACACCCAGGCGCACAGCGAACGGCTGGTGTTTATCCGCAACTGCCGCAGCCTGGACATGACCCTTGAGGAAATCCGCAGCCTGCTCAGCCTGCGCGACAGCCCTCAGGACCAGTGCGAAAGCGTCAATGCGTTGATCGACGAGCATATCCAGCATGTAAAGACGCGCATCGACGGGCTGCTGGCCTTGCAGGAACAATTGCTGGACCTGCGCCAACGCTGTGGGGGCGGGGATCACTGCGGGATTTTGCAGCGGTTGGAGGTCAACGGCGGAGTGCTGGCGAGCGAGGCCGAGCCCTCACACGTAGGCAGGAGCCACGGGCATTGACTCATGCGAACACTGTTCAAATGTGGATGGGGGCTTGCCCTGGATGCGGAATTTCAGCTGACCTACCGCAATCGGGGGCAAGCCCCCTCCCACATTTGACAGCGTGAGGCTCTAACCCTCTCCCACTTCGGACAGCGTCAGGCTCTAGCCCCCTCCCATATTGGACAGCGTCAGGCTCTAGATAGCGACATCGGCCTTGATGCTCGGATCGGCGTCGTAACCCACGATCTCGAAGTCTTCGAACTTGTAGTCGTAGATCGACGCAGGTTTACGCTTGATCACCAATTCCGGCAGCTTCTTAGGCGTGCGCGCCAGCTGGGTCTGGATCTGTTCCATATGGTTGCTGTAAGCGTGGGTGTCGCCGGTGGTGACGATGATCTCGTGGGGGATCAGGTCGCACTGTTGAGCCAGCATATGGGTCAGCAACGCCAGGGCGGCGGTGTTGTATGGCAGGCCGAGCATTTTCACCCCCCACCTTTACTGCACATTACGCTGACTTGTAATGCCTTCCAAGCAACTTGGTATATGTGCATTATAGCTTTTGCACATTACCTGCGCAACCCCTAATGCTGGATAAACCACCAGTTTTTTTAAGTCCCGCCCGCAGTTCCCTTTCTCCTGAAGCCCCCGAAATACGGGGCCTGCAGCCAAGAAGTTGACTCACCCTGGCAATGTGCTATCCATAATGTCGGGGGAATCTATCTCCCCAGACTAAGCTCCAGCGCTTCCGCAGACGCTAAGGCGCAATAAAGCAGGGAGAGTCGATGCGCCTAGATCAGATGCCATACCACTCAATGCCCACCCTGGCCGTCCTTCCGTTCCGGCAATTCAGCATCGGATGGACATGGCAGTTGCGGGCACTCAAGCTCTTCCCCGAGTCTCAGCTGTCCTGGAAGCGCTACTCCTACGATAACGGCAGTGGCCATGCGAGGGCGGCTGTTTTCACCTCCTACGAGGAGGCCATAGAAGCTGCGGACGAATTCAACAGCCGAACCAGTGAACTGGTAGCTCAGGCGGTACCGGATCCTGTGCTTCAGAGCTCGACCGCCCTAAAAGTCGAGAAGGCCCTGACAGCAGCGCGTCGCATCCACGCAGAAGAAGAGCTCATGGAGCGCGAAGCAATCAAGCGAAACGCCCATTTGCCCCGTCCCAACATGCAGGAGCTGGAACTGCACAATACGATGGAAAGCTTGCGACAACCCCTCTACCAGGAGCTTGAGCGCGCTCCTTACCTGGAGATAGTTGCCATCCCGAGATTCAACATGTGCCTTCGTCGTACCGAAGACCAGACGTGGGAACAGATCGGAGCCTTGTCTCCCAAACGCTCGCAGATTTGCCTGCGAGAGGTGACAGCCAAAGGATTCGGTCTTTCGGGAGCAGATCACTGGGGGAGAACGAAAGCACAGATTCGGGCACTGCTTCTTCCCAGGGCCAATCAGCTGCTGCAGTTAGCGAGCGTCAAGCAAATGCTTGCCGAGGCGAGGATGCGCGGCCAGAGAGTAGTGGTCTGCGGTGGCTTCGTGTTCTGGTATGAGGACGACGGGGTGCCACGGTGGGTGCTGAAAAACACGGGTGGCGAGTCCAGCAGCGATGAAGGAAACACCTTGTGGTACGAGGGAACGATCTTATCCAAGAACCATGGCCGGATCGTCGTGCTTCCCTATATCAAGGAGAACGGGGAAAAGGTTCAAGGGCACACGAAGAACGCACCGCACGATGGAAAGGCGCTACCTCGCCATCGAGATCAGTACGTCACCCTACCTTTTGAGATCCTGGACGGCGACCTCATGATCGGACTATTTGGTGAGCTCCACTATGAGTAATGCACCGACTAATCGGACATCCCTTCCATGTAAGGACAGCAGATGATCACGAAGATCAAAATCCAGGGCTATCGGATCTACGGCGACTTCACGCTGCTGCCCAACAGGGATCTCAACATCCTTGTGGGCGGTAATGACGCGGGGAAGTCGACCCTGATGGAGGCAATTGGTCTCGCGCTCAACGGGCGTATCGGTGGTCGCTCCGCTCAGGAGGAGTTGAACCCCTATTGGTTCAACAAAGAGCTGGTTAATCAATTTCTAGATAATTGCGATTGGGATGAAAACCCAGCTCTACCAGAAATTCTGATTGAGCTTTTCCTCGAAAATCGGCCAGAGCTGCAATTCCTCTGTGGCGCGATCAATAGCGACAGGAAGACAAATGCCTGCCCTGGCATCTCATTCAAGGTCATTCCCAACCCTGAATATGACGAGGAACTTACCCAGTGGCGTATCAACCCCAGCGCGCTGATCCCCGTCGAGTACTACAAGATTGAATGGCGTACCTTTGGGGATGAAGTACTGACTAGGCGCCCCCGGCAGCTAGCCGTAGCGACTATCGATTCCCGTACCGTCCGCTCGACCTCGGGCGTCGACTACCACCTGCGCCAAATCCTAAGTGACCACTTGGAGCCGGGCGAGAAAGCCAAGATATCCCAGCATTACCGCGAGATCAAAGAGTCCATGACCTCTAACTCCCTGGGTGGCGTGAATGATCGCCTCAAGGATATTCGAGCGCCACTGGATAACCAGGTGATGGCCCTGGCCATGGATCAAAGCGCTCAATCCTCCTGGGAGGGGTCGGTCACACCACATGTGGATCATGTGCCTTTCGCGCTGGCAGGCCAAGGGCAGCAAGCCTCAATCAAGATTTCGCTGGCCATGCAGCGCCTGTCCGAGCACACCAGCATCGTGATGATCGAAGAGCCAGAAAACCATCTGTCGCATACGAGTTTGACCACGCTGCTGTCGCGCATCGAGGAAGCTGCAGGCGAGCGTCAGCTGTTCATCTCGACTCACAGTGCCTATGTGCTAAATCGGCTCGGCCTGAGCTCCTTGCTCCTCCTGCATCGCGGCAAGGCATCTCACATCGAGACGCTTGATCCGGACACCGTCGGCTATTTCCAAAAGCTGCCAGGCTTCGACACGTTGCGTATGGTACTGGCTCACAAGCTCGTCCTGGTGGAAGGCCCCTCGGACGAGATCTTGTTTGAGCGCTTCTTCAAAGACCTCTACGGTAAGCACCCGATGGAGCTGGGGATTGATGTGATGAGCATGCACGGACTGACATTGAAGCGCTGCCTGGAACTGTGTACTGCCATCGATCGCCCAGTTGCAGTGCTTCGAGACAACGACGGGGAAGACCCAGAAACCCTTAAGGAAACTGTCAGCGAACTGCTCGAAACAGGAAAGCGCGAACTCTTTATTGGTGCAAAGGAAGCGGGCAGGACATTGGAACCACAATTGAGGGCGTGCAACAGCGAAGAGTCTCTGCGCAATATTCTTGGGGCCACTGATAGGGCCAGCCTTGAGAAATGGATGTCGAGAGAAAAAACGGAAGCAGCACTTCTCATCGCCAAATCCAAGGAGACGGTCACACCGCCACCATATATGGCTGCGGCTGCGGCGTTCATTCATGGCTAAAAACTACCTGACCCTGGCAGTTGCGGGTGCTCGCAAGACTCAAGGCCTGGTGGAGCATTGCAAAGCATTAGCAGCCGATCGCAAAGTTCTGCTCATCACCTTCGCCCAGGCCAATCAGATCGAGTTGCGCGAGCGCGTAAGGCGGTATGCCGGAGACCGACCCGGCTTGGAAGTCTCTGGCTGGTTCAGCTTTTTGCTGCGTCATTTCGTCAAACCCTTCGTCCCATTCGCCTTCCCCGGCAAGCGCTGCAGGGGCTTCAATTTCGAAGGTGATCCAGGACGATATGCCAGCGGTGAGAATCGATTTTTCGATTCGTCGGACAGTGTGTATGCGAAGGAATTAGCACGCTTGGCCCACCAACTGATTGGCCAAAGCGGCGGGGCCTTGATTCAACGCCTCGAATGCCTTTACGACGAAATACTCATCGACGAGGTTCAGGATCTTTCAGGTTACGACTGGGACATCCTGGAGGCGCTGTTCGGCACACGCATTGAGATACGGCTCGTCGGGGACGTCCGGCAGGCAGTCTTGTCCACCAATCCTCGTGGTCAAATGAAGAAGGCCTTTGCCTACTCGAAATCCATTGCATGGTTCAAAAAACAGCAGAAAGCAGGCCGCCTGGAAATCAACTACAGCTCTGTCACATGGAGGTGCTGCCAGACAATAGCTACCTTTTCCGACACCATCTTCGAGGCAATCTGGGAGTTTCCGGAAACGACCTCACAGAATCACGCGATCACACCCCACGACGGCGTTTTCCTCGTGAGAAAGACTCACGTCCGTCAGTACGTTGAGACATTCCAACCCCAGTGCCTGCGCAACAGCATTCGCTCGGGGACGGAGTTCGACCTCAACTACATGAACTTTGGGGTATCCAAAGGGCAGACCTTCAACCGCGTGCTGATTTATCCAACCGAACCTATCGGCAAGTTCATCAGCAAAGGGGAGTATCTCCTGCCCCTCTCCGCAGCCGATTTCTATGTGGCGGTCACACGGGCCGAGCAAAGCGTGGCGATTGTCTTGGATAAGCCAGGGGCCTCACAGATCCCCTATTGGCATCCAACTGTCGCCGCTGAGTAATTGCATGGACTTGACCACCCATTTGCATTCGACTTGACCAGTCGCTTGCGTCGGATTTGACCAGCCCGCTGGCCGACCCTGATCGGCCATTAGCTGCCATACGTGACTACCAGCAATCGACCCAAAACAGTCATTTTTTTGCAGGATGTCAGGCAAAAATTTTTCGTCACGCAGAAAAAACAAGGCCGCATTTGCGGCCTTGTTTTTATGGGGTTATTCGTGGGAATGTCCGTGCTCAGCTTTGTCGGAGGTTTCTACTTTCTCACCACCACCGCATGCCGTCATCAGGCCGAAGAAGCAGATCAGGAGCATAGAACGAACCAGAGTGGTTGGGGTTTTCATGGAAGGACTCTTCAAAAGTTGATAAATGGTCTGGGGGCAGGCTGAACGGTGAATTTTCGGCAGTAGGACAGCCATCGCTGTTTCGAATTACTGTTTGACGCTCAAGTAATCGCCGGTTGTTTTCAGTGCGATGGTCACGTCGCTGTTGCTGCGATTACGCCAAAACCAACCATGGGTGCCGTCAAAAATGGCGGTAAATTCACCCTTGTCACTTTTGACCTGCTTGCCCTTGCTGTAGCTGTGGAAGTAACCCTTCTCACCGTTGTAAGGTTCGCCATGGGTATCGAAGTTCACAGGCCCGCCAACCGCAGTCCATTCGTAGCTAACAGACTTGCCATTCAAGACTTCGAGCTTTATTTCCGTCCCTTCACCTGGCTTGAGCGTGACGCTCATTTGATTAGTCTTCAAAGCTGAAGTGGGTGTGGGCGCCGGCTGAGTAACAGGTTTCGCAATAGGCTGGACTTGCGCAACCTGCGGAGCTGGAGCTGGAGCTGGAGCTGGAGCTGGAGTAGCAGCTTGCGGTGGCGCGGCATCCGCCAAAGCTTCCTGAGCAAGGATGATCTTCAATTCGCCCATTTGGGTCAGTCCCAGTGCTCGGCCCACACCCGTTGGATCGACGGCATATTCCGAAGGCATAACCACTGTCACCAGCAGGCCGACCGCAGTCAGCAGGGCAATAACAGTGGAGCGCACCAGTTTGCGAGTGCTTGGCAATTCATTAACAGTCGGAAGCGGAGTATTAAACATGGTCAGAATTCCTTACACGGAGACAAACAGGCCGGTGATCTGGTAACCCATCAGCAGGAAACCGGCACTCATCATGGCGACGTTGGCGGTATAGGCGTGGCGCCAGAAACTGCCGGTGCGCCGCCAATAACCCATCAAAATGAGAATCGCGCTGAGGGCCAGCAACTGGCCAATCTCAACACCGACGTTGAAGGCGATGAGGTTCGGAATCAGGCCATCAGGCGAGATCTCGTACTCCTGGATCTTCGTCGCCAGACCAAAACCGTGGAGCAAGCCGAAGATCAGCGTGGCCACCTTGGTGTTGGGTTGGAAACCGAGCCAGCGCTGGAATGCGCCCAAGTTGTCGAGCGCCTTGTACACCACCGAGAAGCCGATGATGGCGTCGATGATGTACGAGCTGATGCTGACCTCTGTAAGTACGCCAAGCAGCAGCGTGACCGAATGGCCTACAGCGAACAGCGTGACATACAGCCCCACGTCTTTCAGGCGATAGAGGAAGAAGATCACCCCGAACAAAAACAGCAGGTGGTCGTATCCGGTCATCATGTGCTTGGCGCCCATGTAGATGAAGGGCAGCAACATGACGCCGGAGCTTTCCTGGATGAAGCCTTTGTCACCTTCCGCTACGGCGTGAGCCATCGCCTCGGGCATTCCCAGGAAAAGTGCAGCGACAAGTAAAAACAACAGCAATACGGGGCGGTGCAAAGGCGTAGTAAACGCGCCGGCGCCGCTCATCGAGTACGGATGCATAGATCAATCCTACGTTGCAGAGATCGAAGGCCGCAGTGCGGCCAAGGTCAAGATGCGAACGAAGGACGGGGTGGACGCTCGATCAAGAATATCGGCGGCAGGGGAACAGAGTGTCGAAGCGCATCGACCCGGATGGATAGCATTGGGGATGTCGCCAGCATCAACGCCGCTGTGAGTTGCGGTGTTTCGTGCTGGTGATCAGGGGTCAATGGCGAATGGTAGTGATCTGAAAGACTCGAATAGCTGGATGAAGCCTCTTCGCCGTGGGAGTGATGGGCGTCTTGCGTGATCTCCCAGGCTGGCTGTTTCGACGCCACTGATAACGAATAGGTATGCCCGGCCCAAGCCACTAACATGGCGAGAGCCAGCGCGATTACCACCGTAGTTGTCAGTGTTCTGCTGAACATGGCGTTAGGGTTTCAACTCGGTTTATAGGGCTTTTACGCGTTTGACCATATCCCCCTAGGGGGGATAGGATGCCAGCGTAATTCATTGAGGCCTGAGGCTCAAGTCATGAGTGAGCACGAACACGAACACAGCCATCCCCACACCCACCAAAGTCATGAGGCGATCATCAAACGTCTCAAACGGGCGGATGGGCATTTACGCGGCATCATCACCATGATCGAAGAGGGTCGTGAGTGCGTGGACATCGCCCAGCAGCTGCATGCGGTTGAAAAAGCAGTGTGCCAGGCCAAACGTACGCTCATCCAGGATCACATTGATCACTGCCTGGAGGACACCGTTTCGGCGCTAGGCAATGGCGAACGCGCACCACTGGAAGCTTTCAAGCAAATCACCAAGTACCTCTAGGTCTGTCATGCCCAATTTTGCTGAACTGCTGCAACAAGGCGGGGCTCACGCCTGGCTGTATTTCCCGAGCGCGATCCTGCTCGGCGCCTTGCATGGCCTGGAGCCGGGACATTCCAAAACCATGATGGCGGCCTTCATCGTGGCCATCCGAGGCTCGGTCAAACAGGCTGTTTTGTTAGGTTTGGCCGCGACGTTGTCGCATACCGCAGTGGTGTGGTTGGTCGCCATCGGCGGCATGTACCTGGGCAAAGGCCTGGATGCGCAAACCACTGAGCCGTACTTCCAGCTTGCCTCTTCTGCACTGATTATCGTGATTGCGCTATGGATGCTCTGGCGTACTTGGCGCGGCGAGCAGATGTTCAAGTTCGAGCAAGGTGATGATCATCACCACGGCGAGCACGACCATGGTCATCATGATGAGACCCATCGAATCGATACCGGCCATGGCCGCATTGAGCTGTCGATCTTCGAGGAAGGCATGCCACCGCACTGGCGCCTGAAGACACTGACCGGGCACGCTTGGGCTGCCTCAGATGTTCGCCTGATGACTACTCGTCCGGACGGTAGCAGCCAATCGTTCTCTTTCGTTGAGCGCGACGGCTTCCTGGAGTCGAAGGTCGATATTCCGGAACCACATGAGTTCAGTGCTCGCTTGAGTCTTGGGCATGCAGGTCACTCCCATGATTACGATCTCCAGTATCAGGAACACGATCACGGGCATGCTCATTCCGAATTGGAAGGCTTAGAGTTGTCGATTGATGGCTACCAGGATGCGCATGAACGTGCGCATGCCAACGATATCCGCAAGCGCTTCACCAATCGCGAGGTCACCACGGGCCAGATCGTTATGTTCGGCCTGACTGGGGGTCTGATTCCTTGTCCGGCAGCCATTACCGTTCTGTTGCTATGTCTTCAGGTTAAAGAAGTCGCGCTGGGAGGCATGCTTGTCCTGTGTTTCAGCATAGGATTGGCGCTCACCTTGGTCACTGTCGGTGCTGCTGCGGCAATTGGTGCTAAGCAGGCCTCCAACCGTTGGCCTTGGCTGGGCACCGTGGCTCGTCGTGCTCCGTACCTGTCCAGCGTGCTGATCATTGGTGTTGGTCTGTACGTGGGCTTCCATGGCTGGATCGGCCTGAACGCTTGAGGCAAGTCTTTCGTGTTTGAACTCACGAGCTACATTGGTCTGTTCGTGGCGGCATTCGGTGCCGCGACGTTATTGCCGATGCAGTCTGAAGCCGTGCTGGTCGGGATGTTGCTCTCCGACCGGTACGTTGTTTCTTCGCTATTGGCAGTCGCCACTGTTGGCAACGTGCTTGGCTCCGCTCTGAACTGGCTTCTGGGCCGTTCCGTTGAGCGATTCCGCCACAAGCGCTGGTTCCCCGTGAGCGAGAGCAAGTTAGAAAAGGCCCAGCAGTCGTATCTGCGCTACGGGCGCTGGTCACTGTTGTTGAGCTGGGTGCCCATCATTGGCGACCCGCTGACAGTCGTCGCCGGAGTCATGCGCGAGCCACTCTGGAGTTTCCTGCTGATTGTCACCCTGGCCAAGGGCCTGCGTTATCTCGTGCTGACCGCCGTCACGCTGGGGTGGGCATGACGATGCCTACTGTCCCGCTTTCCCCACTCAAGAGCCGAAGCAATAGCCTGGATCTGATCAAGTGGCTAGCGATGTTGACCATGGTTATCGATCACTTGCGGTTGGTGTGGCCGGAGTTGAGCAACCTGTTCATTCCGGGGAGACTTTCCTTTCCGTTGTTCTGTGTCGCCATTGCGGCCAACGTGGCGCGCTCCAAACGGGGCGAGTTGTTGACGGCGGCGAATGGTCGATACCTTGCCTTGATGCTGGTGTTCGCCGCCATTTCAGAAGTGCCGTATCGCTACATCAGTTCTTCGGGGTCATTCAACGTGTTGGTGACGCTGGCATTGGGACTGGTGATTGCCTGGGGATGGCAGCATCGCACCCTGTTGAGCAGTGCTATGGCGTTATTGGCCGCCGCGATTGCCTACGTGCTGGATGATCCACTGATGTACGGCTTCTACGGTGCGCTTGTTCCAGCGGCTGTCTTAATAGCAATCAAAGGCCCTGGTGTTCTTTGGCTGCTGCCTGCGGCTCTATGCTTGATGAGCAATACGCGAAGTAGCATCGTAACCAAGGCGCTGGACTTGGAGGTCTATTCATTGGTGGCTTTGAGCACCGCGTTCGCGGCGCCGCTGATCGGACTCTGGCTACTGCGTCAGACCTTCACCTTCAAGGTCTGGCCGGTGCGGCAATGGGGATATTGGTTCTATCCGGGCCACCTTGCCGCTTTGCAAGCGCTACGGTTGCTTGGCTGAATACCGGTCACCAGCTTTAGCAAATCTTAGGAATTCGCGATCACCTATTGGGCCATCGGCGATGCTGATCATCGATCACGTATGGGTGTTCGTGATCCACACCGTCCTGGCCGTCGATGTGCGCGTGATCGCCCGGCAGATTCTCATGGGTGTGTTTGATCGACTCCTGATCATGAGCTGGGCGCCAGATCACGATGCTGACCAGTAGTGCACTGCCTGCCACCACGGCGAGGCCAACAAACGACGCCGTGAGGCTGATGTTGGCTCCCAGCCATCCCGCCAGTGGATAAGTAATCAACCAGCAAGCATGGGACAGCGCAAATTGGGCGGCAAACAACGCCGGGCGATCTTCGGCATGTGCCGAGCGACGCAACAGGCGACCGCTCGGAGTCTGGGCCAGCGAATAGCCCACCCCGAGCACCATCCACAACGGCAGCAGGAAGTTGTAGGTGGTCAGGTTGATGCCGACGGCCAAGCCTACGACCAGTATTCCTCCGCCAAACAACATGGCCGTTCGGTCTTTGATGTTTTTCAGCAGGCGAGGCAAGACCAGGGCCGAGATCATGGAACCACCACCAAACGCAGCCAGCGCCAATGCCGTTGAGCTTTGGGGCAGAGCGAAGCGCGACTGAACCAGAACCACGGTGTTGACGATGACCATTGCACTGGCAGCCGCTACCGTCAGGTTGAGAGCCAGCAGCCCTCGCAGGCGGGGCGTCGCTAGGAATATGCGCATGCCACGGGTGGTTCGTTCATAGATGCTGCGTCGTGGTACTTGCTTCGCCTTTGGCAACAACACCGTGGCGACTAGGGCGGCAGAAGCGAGGAAGCCGATGACCGTGCCGGCGAAAAGGTTGTGGAAGCTGATCACCGTCAGGAGCGCGGCAGCGAGCATCGGGCTCGCGACGCTTTCGAGATCGTAGGCCAGGCGCGATAACGACAGCGCACGCGTGTAGTCGTCTTCATCCGGCAGGATGTCTGGAATGGTCGCTTGGAACGTTGGAGTGAACGCTGCCGATGCGGACTGAAGGACGAAAATCAGTACGTAGATTTGCCAAACCTCAGTCACAAACGGGAGAGCCAGCGCGACCACGGCCCGCACCAGATCCAGAGAGACCAGCATGGCTCGGCGAGGCAGGCGCTCTGCAAAAGCCGCTGCAATGAGCGCAACGCCAATGTAGGCGGTCATTTTGATCGCCAACGCCGTGCCGAGAACGGCACCTGCTTGGGCGCCTGCTAGATCGAACGCCAGTAAACCGAGCGCGACGGTGGCAAGGCCAGTCCCTACGAGTGCAATCACTTGAGCCAGGAAAAGATGGCGATAGGTTCGGTTGGCTAGGATTTTCAGCATGAGAAATCTCAAAAGGAAACGCGTGCGCCTATCTAGTCACTGAGATTTCCCGAAGATAGAAGAACTACGAGTTCTCGTTTTCAGATGATTTTGTATCCCCCCTAGGGGGATATGAATTCATCCTAAACCAGAGCCAGAAGTAGCTCAAGAAATAAGCATTCGACCTTTGATCGAGTCCCCGGAGAAGTAGCTTGCTCAGTGAAGGCACTTAGCCATACGCTGCCGGGCGTGAGACCTCTCACGGATATAAAATATGAGCAAGGAGCAAGCCCTGATGAAACTGTCCGCCATTTTGATCGCCGCTTTACTTTCGATTACGTCCGTTGCTGCCTTCGCGCACAGCGGCGGTACTGATTCAAAAGGTTGCCATCGCAACCATAAAACCAACGACTACCACTGCCATTAAATGGCAAAAGCCCAGCGTCAGGCTGGGCATTGGTGTGAGCTGGTCACTTCAGATCTGAAGGGGCCTGGGTGTCTGACGGACGCTGTTTAATCCGCTCGTGATAGCTAGCGCAGCAGATGTACTGCCAGACCAGCGAGCGCACAGGCCATCAGTACCTGAATGACGCCGCGCTTGAAGCGGAACAATGCTATTGCCGCTGCGATGGCGATTACTGCAGAGGGCCAGTCGAGGTTGCCGCTGAAGCCTTTCGGCCAAAGCACGTGATACCCGAAGAAGCACGCCAGATTGAGGATCACCCCAACTACGGCGGCGGTGATGGCGGTAAGCGGTGCAGTGAACTTGAGTTCGTTGTGGGTCGACTCAACCAGAGGGCCACCCGCAAGGATGAACAGGAACGAGGGCAAAAAGGTGAACCAGGTCACCAGGGCAGCTGCGACAGCTCCGGCCAGAAACAGCTGATCAGCCCCGAACACTTGCGAGACATAGGCCCCGACGAAGCCGACGAAAGCCACCACCATGATCAGCGGCCCAGGCGTGGTTTCCCCCAGCGCAAGGCCGTCGATCATCTGTGTCGGGGTTAACCAGCCATAGTGACCGACTGCGCCTTGATAGACATACGGCAGTACGGCATAAGCACCGCCAAAGGTCAGCAATGCAGCTTTGGTAAAGAACCAGCTCATCTGGGTCAGGGTTCCTTCCCACCCAAAGAGCGCGGTCAAAACACCCATCGGCAAAGCCCATAGCACGGCACCAATCAGTGCGAGTGAGGCCAATTTCAACCAGCTGAAGCGGGCATGTTCCGGGGACGGCGTGTCGTCATCGATTAAGGCCGGGCCGAAGGATTTTTTGGCGGCGCTATGGCCACCGGCTCTGAACTTCTCAGGTGCCAGTCGCCCGCCGAAATAGCCAATCAATGCTGCCCCTAAGACGATCAGCGGGAACGGAACATTGAATGCAAAGATCGCAGTAAATGAAGCCGCCGCTATCGCCCACAGCCAATTATTCTTCAATGCCCGAGAGCCGATCCTATGTGCCGCCTGCACCACGATGGCCGTCACGGCGGGCTTGATGCCGTAGAAGAGTCCGGCTACCACGGGTACTTCGCCGAACGCGATGTACATCCACGACAGCGCGATCAGGATGAATAGTGAGGGCAGCACAAACAGCGTGCCGGCGATCACGCCTCCCCACGTTCGATGCATCAGCCAACCAATGTAAGTCGCCAGTTGCTGAGCCTCGGGCCCTGGCAACAACATGCAGTAATTGAGGGCATGCAGAAATCTGCGTTCTGAAATCCAGCGTCGCCGCTCCACCAACTCCTGATGCATGATCGAGATCTGGCCCGCAGGCCCGCCGAAGCTAATGAAACCGAGCTTCAACCAGAACCAGAACGCCTCACGCAGACTAATTTCTTCAGGCCTCGACGGATCCGCTTCAATCTCTGGTGCAATAACTTTACTCATTGGGCTGCTCCTCTTTCACAAAACCGGCGAGCAGACCGTCGAAAATGGCACACGCGGCAGCCAGCAGTTGGTCGTCGTCGGTAATGGTTTCTCGCAGCCCTGCCAGTACACGTTCGATGCCGGCAGCCTCCACGGGTTGAATGCCCCCGATATCGAGGTAATGCACAAGTGCAGCAATGCGACCTAGACCTTGTATCTGGATTTGAAAACTGGCCTGTAGGGTTTCAAAGGTGACGCGGTTACCAACATGGCTGAAGGTTGCATCATCAAAATCAAACCCTAAGGCGTCGACTGGGCAGTCCTGTGGAGTCTTCAGCCAGACGATCTGAGCTTGCGGGTCGATGAAGCGGCGGATTAACCAGGCACAGGCGAGCCGGTCGACCCAGGGACGGTTACGGGTCGCCCAGATACGGCCCTGATAATCGCTGAGATTGAGTGCCGTTATTGGTTGGTTGCTGCTGTGTGGCTCATCCGGCGACAGGGCTCTACTGACCGCCGTCTCTAGCTCCTGCAACGCCGAATCAACTTGCTGCTTGGGCTTGCCTGGAAAGTAATCGATGCTGACCAGTTGATCGTGGGCTTTGCGCAGCTTACGAATTTGTTTGGTCGTCGCCAGGGCATTTTCAGAATTCAGCTGTCCACGGCACTCTTCTATCTCCGCACCAAGCCTACCGTAGTCATCGCTACGGTCGAACAACTCGACGAAGCGCTCACCTCTAGGGTCGACGATCGGCAGAACGTAGGCCGTGCCATTGATGGCGAGGATATCGCGCTCGACAGACGTCAGTGCTTCACGGCAGACGCCAGTGTCTGGCAGCAGATACGCGCCATCGCGCAGAACCGCAGCACCAGAAGCTTTCAATGCACGCCAGGCGCGCATGCGTTCGGTGGCATTGGCAGTGGGTAAGCCAAGAATCAGAGCCAGCCAATTATTCATGTAGAGTTAGCTATATAGTTTGTAATGACGATTACATTAATCAAGATCTTGGCGCTTGGGAAGCCGCGCATCGAAACACGGATATTGGTGAGTCCGACTGTAGGAGGAGTGGTCGTGCGCAAATAAGGGCTTTAGGAGCTGCACAATGTTGTCAGCGACAGAAATGCTTCTTTCATGCGCTTTAGATTTCTAAAGCTGGAGGGCCGCTTTTGGCCGATTCTGTTGAAAAAGTCGGCCATGGTTTGCGCATCAGAAAAGTACGCGTCCGAGATTGAAATCTTTACTTTTGGCAGGGGCTTCCGGACTCGGATTTCACGTAGCTGCGTGCAAAAAAGGCGTTCTCACCAGTCAATGATCAGGCAGTTTGGGCAGACCGACTTTTTCAACAGAATCGGCCGTTAGCTGCCCCCAGCCGAGGGCAGCTATTGGTCGACTCCAGCCGGTCGAGGGCATGCAGTTCGCCGGTCAAGTCTCTTGCAAACGGGCGGCCAAGTGGAATGCAATTCTCCAGTCGCTACACCACAAGATTGATACCTGGCTGCGTAACAGCTGAAATTAGCTGGAGCCGGCGTCCTATGATCAGTGGCGGCCACACGCAGCCTCCTGCAGGGGCGCTCAATACACCAGAGAGACTTGATGCATCCTTGGCACGGGTACACACCCACAGCTGGCCAGGGACGTCTTCTCGCGACACCAAGCGACATCTACCCTAAAGCCATCATCTGATCGAGAGTGTTTTCGTCGCGAAAACTCATCATCTCGTTGAACAGCTCCTCTGGCAGTACCCGAGACGCTGGAAGATGATCGATAAGGTAAAGCCGGATAGTCTGGGTAAAGTGAGACGTAACCGCTGAGCGAATTCGATCTTCTAGCTCCTCTGCTTTGTACCCGCTGCCATAGTCGAATATGGCAGATCTCCATCGGCTTTTGAGGAGATGGAAGCTCAGGACATTTCTTGAGGCCTTGGCACTCGTTCTATGGTGGGGCTCTGCCGTGACTCTGTGGAAATAGGCTGAGTCGATACGGAACATCTCCTTCAATCCCGACCCTGAGTCATCCCAAAACTCTGGGATGACAAAAATGAGCCGCTGCAAGAAATCGTCCGATAGCTCGCGGGGAGGGGTTACCGTCACCAGCATATTCCCGACGTGCTCAGGAAAAGCAACGTCACGCTCCTTCCATCGAAAATCGAAGCTGATATGAAATTTCTTCATGTCGGCCTCTTCCGCTTGCTGCAGCTTTTCCGTCACCAGGTAGCGAAGGCCGTCGCTCACGGCTACCCCCGCATTTTCGACCATAGCCGAGTAATTCGCGTACTCCACTGGATCGAATCGGACGCTGATTGCCTTTTTGACTTTGCTCTCAGACACGTTTACACGCCTCGTAACGTTTACTTTTCAAAACAGGTGACAAACCCATGAGCAACGATTATGGTTGCTTCACCCGCCGATGTCGAGCCTACGCCGCAAACGTGTCGCAGCACTGGCAGGGCAAATGAGCCAGGCTCCCATGGACTGGCTCACCCATTCAGCAAAAAACTGGGCCAAGCCCACATACAGGACTTCACGAATGACGACATTCAACCCCCACATCGCTGCAGATCCTGCAGCACAACAGGCAGCAGCGCCTACCCCCGCTGCCGGTGAATACTCAGAGCAATACACGATGAAGCGCCAGCAACGCCTGTCACTCACCCAGGAGGAAGCCGATTCGGTAAACCGCCAACTTGATTTGATGGAGCGATGCACCGGCAAACGTATTTCCGTGAACAAGCTCATTAAGCAGGCGACTTTGCAGAAAGCGGAACAGGTTTTGGAACAGGGGAAAAATAAATGAGCCGCAAATCCGCTCCACCCGCCATCGCTGGCAAACCCATTTTGGTTACCTTTGGGGTCAACCAGACCGACAAAGTCAACAAAGCGGCCAACATGCTGAACAAGTCTCCACGCCAATTCATACTCGACTCGACGATGGAGGCCTGCGAATCAGCCGGCAAAGTACCTAAGCCTTAATGGCTATCGTGTTAGCAGTGCTCGGCGGCCTCTGAGGTATCCCACACCTTGAGTCATCGAGCCACCTGCACGATTCTAGGGATCACCCCGACTCAGCTTCTCCATCCAGAGTACTCGCCGCAGAAACCCAATGACCATCGGCATCACTAAATTCTGTAAAATGGGAAAGTGCGGTTCTGACACGGCCAGTCGTGACGTGAGAATGGAGCCATCAAGTAGTTAAGGATTGCTGGCATGTCACGTTTCAAGGCGCCGCCGCCTCAGGCGATACCGGTCGAGTTCGACCATCACGAAGATTTCAATATTGCTCACCCCTCCACAGGCCTGGAATCCTGGGGATTGGTGAAGGTCACCAGCCAGTTATTGCAACAGCCTGGCGGGGATATCTACCTCAGGGCGGGCAAGCACATCGGGCCCCACAAAGGCTTCGGTGTACGCCACATCTGGCAAGAGCGTGGCCATGACCTAGTAAAGTGGGGCTACCCAACGGTCTATGACGTACCGCGTTTTGTGTCCGACATCATCGTGCATGGCTCAAACATCGTTTGTGAGTTTGACTCGATGAAGGGGAACGAGCGACTGATCGTGCTCCGGGGTCGCAAAGGGTGTGCAGTATTAGCAGCTTGGCCTATCGGCGATGACCAGCTCTATTACAGCGTGGTGACGGCTTATCGCAACCGTACGCCGAACGGGAAAGCTGTCGGGATGATTGAGGGTTTTCAAATCCCAGAAACGCCAAAGGCGCCAGATTTGGCGCCCTTGACTGAAGAAGATATGCGGGATGGTAGTCGCAGCGCTTGCTTAGCTAACCCCTAGGGGTTGGGTCACATGCCAACAGACCGAAGTCTGATGCCGCTACCACACGGATGGCGTCTCCGTGCAATCCACACTCCAGATCCAATTTCGCCTGATGATCTCGGAGCCCTGCTCTTATTTCCCGCACACCCACTATAGCGTCACGACCTGCGTTATACAAGGTGAAATCCCATGATGGGAAGTGAGGGCTGGCTATTTCAGATGAAGCGGATGCCAACAAAATAGGGGCAAAACCACTTCAGTTGAGGCTTGAATCTCCTAATGCTCCCCGGCCCACGCAGACTTGGTACGCGAGCGATTGCTCACATCAGCCATAGCAACCTAGGCTGATGCTTGCTCGAATTCAGGGTACCGGCCTCTCGGGCTGCCAAAAATTACAGCTGAAGTTATTCAGGCCCCCGCCGTAGGCACTAGGCCTCACCGCGAACACCTCTGGCACCGCATCCCCATCGCCGCCATCGCGGAAGAACTCTCTCATAGAGAAAAGCGCCTGAGCCTTCAAACGCTCCCATTCTCGGTTAAGACTGTCTTCTAGATCCCTGGCTGCCTCCGCCGCGCTGGGCTTGCGCTTGGGCATCGGCAAGGTATAGCTGGGCTGAGGGGAGAATTCGTAGACGAACGTCAGGTGCCCGTGCTTCCAGTCCGAAGACGGTGACGCTCGCCAGCGGAATGACACTTGCACTGACAGTCGCTTGCTGAGATGGAAAGGCGGCCTGATCTGATCATCAATGAAAAACAGCTCCCCCTCTTTGTGCTCAGTTTCAAGCCGACCCTTCATCTGCTGCACAGCGTGAATGAGGTCATTGCCGGCATGCAGCGCATCCTGTCGAGTGCGTTCGCGCTTGGCATGGGCCTTGGCCTTGCCGTACTCAGCGATCGCTTGTTGGAATGCGTGAAGCTTGGTACCCACGTAAGGGCCACAGTCACTGAGCCCAAGGCCATGAATCGGCCCCATACGCTCTTCATCCAGGCACTTGCGCACAGCTGTCCGAAGCGCTGTCTCGTCTACGTCGCTGATTGCAGCTTGCTGATTACTCGGCAAGTTAATGTAGGTCATACCCAAAACTATCCTTGTGTAATGGTGGCCAAGCTACCGTCTCATCTCAGCGCACAGCTTTCCGCGTCTCTGAGAGATAGCCCCATGGCGATGAAACACAGAAGCCCTTGAGGTTGATCAGGGGATACTGGCACAGATGCTCAGATAGGCGCAGCGCCCACAATGCCGACCTCTGGAGGCGGATCGATCACCTGCGGCAAAACGTTGAGCCATCTTGTATACGGACGTGCTCGCGGCCTGCTTGGAAGGGCCATCCATCACGTACTGGTCAGTGATAATGGAGTAGATCTTCGCACTCGGCCTTCGAGAGCCATTGATATCGAGCATCATGGGCCGTAGGTGACTCAGGGTGTATGGGATCCCCGTCTGAGCTCGAATCCAGTGCAGCTGCCCTTTATCGACGAGCATCCAAGGGAGCTCAATGCGCACACCGTTGACTTCAGAAACCATCCCTTCTTCGACGGCACCGCCGACGCTGTTAACCACCACCAGCCCACGCTTGGCGGCGGCAATCGCATCATCCATCAAGCCAGGGTCTTCTGCCCTATCTGGAAGTCCGCGTAACGCCCATGCAGCTTGGAATGCCGTGTTGGGGTCAGTGCCGTCCCTCGCCACGGCCAACAGCATGTCCATAATCGCCCAGCGAGCACGGATCGAGACGTCGATTTCCTGCTCGGCAGTGAGCGCTAGCTCATAGCGATAGTGGTACTGGAGGGGACAGCTCATGTAGGCCTGGAACGCCTCATAGCTCACAGTGGGTACCACGGTGCTGCTAGCCAACGGCAGCGGTATGATGGGTGCGGGCGGTACCTTCACCCCCAAGCGCTTAACCAGACTAGTGGGAGCAGCGCGATTGAGCGGAACTGGACGTGGCCACCCACTGATCTCATAGAGATACAGGTAATCACGGGCCCGAGACAGGGCGACATAGAGCAGGTTATTGCGCTCTACCCGCTCTTCGAACATGAACTCTGACCCAGTGCTGTTCAAAACTTCGGGAGGGATGAGATCCAACCCCCGCACATCGTATGCATAGGGTCGATTGGCGCCGTATGACGCGTCGTCAACATCGGTGACGTGAACTGCTGGGTACTCAAGCCCCTTGCTGGAATGCACGGTCATAACGCTCACCGCATCCAGGACTCGCGCTTCAGGCGGTAAACCGCGATCCCCTAGTTTTTCTCCAATCCTACGGCGAAGCTCCTCGCGAAGCAGGAACTGGGAAAGCCGTGCCTGGCGGATATCTCCGTCACCATTGCGTACGGCATAGACGAACAGCCATGTTGCCAAGCGCTGAGTATGGGCCTGAATGGTCTGATCAGCAGGGTTTGGAAGACCGTAGCGCTGATCGAGCAGTACTTTGGCGACAAAATCCCAAGGCCTTGAATTCCGCTTGAGCCCTCTCAACAGCAACGCCAAATTTGACTTGGCTTGCTGGCCAGCGGGCGAGAGGCCTGGCGTAGGCAGCCATAGCCAACGGCCTCGCTGCATGCTCAATCCCGCGCCTTTGCGGGTCAGGAATATGAGGTGCTCAATGTCTTGGGGCGGCATTCGAAACGCTGGCTCAGAGATCAGCCCGACCAGTGAACGCGGCTGTCGCATACACAGCAGTTCCATCAGGCACAGCAGCTTCTTTATCTCAGGGCGCTGGCAGACATCGCCGATGTGCAGCACTGGCACATTCAGATTTTCAAGCGCTTCAACAATTTGCTCAACGTTTGCCGATTTGCGGCTGATCACGACTTGATCCCTGTACGGGACACCCCTCTGCACCAGCCCATCAATGCGCTGAGCGATGGTGACGGCTTGGGAGGGCTTGGAGTCGCACTCATACAGGGTAGGTATGACCCCGATCGAGGGACGATACGCCGTGACTGGTTCCAGAGGCATCCGGTCATTCAGTGCATGATGGATGCCTGCGCAGGAAAATAGCTCCAAGATCTCAGGCGTGCTTCGCCGATTCAGGTCGAGAGCGTAGCGGCGCACCGTTGCTCCTGGAATGGTGCTCAAGAACGTGGTGTCGAAGTGCATCAAGCTACGGATCGACGCGCCTCGCCAATGGTGAATGGCCTGACGCACATCACCGACGACCCAGAATGATTGAGCATTCAGCGCCAATTGACGAAGGAGGTCGACCATCACCTCGGTGACATCCTGATACTCGTCCACTAGTACGTGCGAGAAATGGTCGATGTACTGAGCAACGCTTGTTCTATCCCGCTTGGCCTGGGATGCAGGGAGGGCAATGAGGTCAACGTAGTCGACCAAATGCTCAGCTCGCATTGCTGTTTCGTACGCTTCAAACAGGGTGGCGATGTCTTCGCGCTCATTGGCTACATCCGGCTCGCAGGGCGGAAGTGCAGCCAAGCGCGTGCGGTAGTCGGCAACTGTGAGGCATTCTTCCTTGAGTCGTTTGATATGGCCCAGAACGCCAGGTAGCCAATCGTACGGGTTCTGTAGCCTCAGATAATACTTGAGCCGCACCTTGGGCAGCGTGCTCACCATCAGGCGAACTTGCATCAGCGGATCTGCGAGCCGAACGTCGGACTCCAGGCCGAAAATCTGATGGTATTTGCGAAGGAATTCGAGCCCGAATGCATGAAAAGTCCCGGCCCACACGTCGGCGGCTCCGGCGATGCCAGACACCTTCAGGCGTTCAACCAATTCATGAGCCGCCTTGTTCGTGAAGGTCAGCACCAAGATTTGGCTGGGAGGGATACCGCGCTCGACCAGGTGCTTGATGCGATGGATCAGTGTCGTCGTTTTACCAGTACCCGGCCCGGCAACAACGTTGACGAAGGTTTCGGACGCGGTAGCAGCATCGTGCTGCCCCTGCGTCATAAGCGGCAGAGGAGGAGGTGGAGCAGGAGGCAATATGGGGAGCAAAATGCCGTCGAATAGCTGAAGACGAACGATCTCCAGCGGTACCTCCAGAGTGGCCGCGATGACCGTGGCACCAGTACCGCTATGGAACAGTTGGCTTGCGACACCACGGGGTAGCAGAAGCTCACGAGCAAACACGTTTGCTTGAAGCTCCAAGCGCTCACGAGCACCGTATGCTTCCACCGCCACCGTAGCCTGACTCCCATAGGAATCCGTCATGCTGGTCAGATGAGCGACCGTCTGTGCAGGGCGATCGCCGTCGAGGTACCAGTGACCCAACTCATGGGCGATGAGATAGGCCGTTTCTCCTGGAGACACATCGTTGCGGATGTAGATGGTTTGAATTTCTCGCTTGAGCACCCCGCTGCCGCCACCCAACTCTGGGTGCCCGAAAGGTAAGCGCTCAATCGCGATTTCGAGCGTGTCCTCAACATGAGCCAAGAGCCCAGAGGAGCTGACGCCACCTAGAGAAGCGGCCAATCCGACCAGGGCTTCTCGGGTTTCGAATGCTTGCCGACGTGCCCGGTCGAATGGATTCACACTTAGCCCTCTAGGTTCAGGAGACGCTCTTGTTCCTCAGCCGGCAGCTGAAGCTCTTTGACTGCGACACTCCACGCCTTGCGTTCCGCTTGCACGGTGGGTTTTCCATCAGTCGCTTTGAAAGCTGGAACGCATTGGGTGGCGAACCGACGCTCCAAGGCTACCGACACAACATCCAAAGGCTTCTTCAAAACGACAGCCAGCTTCGCCAGGACTCGCGCAGGCGCCAGTACAGAACCACCAAGGATCATGTTGGTCAGGCCGCGTTGCTCACCTAGATCGATCTGAGGAGCGAGAGCACGGGCTTTTACCCCACTGACCTGCTCGATCGCCTTGATAGCCTCTACGACAACCTCATCACGGGTAATCGAATTAGTCGTTGCCTCACGCACAGCAGCAGCGTGAGGGCAATGGCTCAAAGCGTTGGCGAGAAGGAAGTTGGTGAATGATGACAACGAGCGCTCATATTCACCTGCGCGTAAGCGCGTTCTCATCACCAGACGCCTGTCAGCCCGGATGATCCAACTCTCCGAATCGGCACCTGCGTAATCATTGGCAGTGCGCTCGTAATCAGTCAGCAGCTCCGAAGGGTCTACTGTCCTTGATTCTTTATCGAACCGGGTCAGCCCGTCCTGCACCAGATCTCGCGCAGCGATCGACAGCGATACCCCACGGCGTTTTGCTACGCGTCTTACCAACTCATGAAGCGAGACCTTGGTAGTTAAACCAATTTGCAAGCGGGCAGCTTGTGTTCGTTCATCGGTGATTTTGGTAGTAGCGGTAGGTTGCATGGTCGCCTCCAAAGTCTGCTTATCCGCAGGCACTGTGCGTGAGACAGGTGGCATCGCTAACCGTTCGTCGGCTGGAACTTGAGGAATCAGTTCGACGAGTACGGACATCAAGCCAAGCAGCAGGTGCGGTTCGTCCTTGCCGGTGACCACTACAGGCTGGCCATTAGCCAGTGTCATCTCACACTCAATGCCCTGGGAGGTCTCCCGCAAGTGCATGAATGGCTTAAGGCAGGCTAGGAAACTAGCGCACCCTTGGAGATAATCGGCAGGCTGAAGCTTGGGCATTTTCATAGACGGATTTGGTCGCTGGTGAGATCGTGCGTGATAATCACGCTGACATACATCACTTTTATATCACTCGCGCGTGTAGGGACACAATTGATCCAGGCAATCTTTACAGAAGCAGTGCGTGTCGCAGTCAGCGAATGGCGAGCGAACGTGACCTACGAGCAAGTGCTTGAGTACCTGGCGCGCCCCGGCGATCTGGGGCGTGAGCTGCAGCCTGCGATCGAACGCGAGCTCAATAGCCGGGGGAGCAGCTGTGCAGAGGTGCAAGCCTTTGCATGGGCACAGCCTTGCCTGACGCTGGAGGGTATCTTCCGGCCAGATGACCTACCCGATACCCCTATTGATTTTTGCCCGGTGCCTGAAGCAGAAGGCACGGTCATTGCCCGAGTCACTGCGATCGCGTGCCTTGCGGCTATCAATTCCGCCACGGTTTCCTATGGCTCCGAGAACGGAGGCGATCTGTTCGTGAACCTGGTGGTGTTCCCGCCTGGCCGAGGTAAATTCACAGTCAAATCGGCGGACAAGATGAGTGGGCACACCGATGGAGTGACCTTCCCGTTGCGGGGATACCGCGACCCCCTGAATGAACGCATTGCACCCTCTCCAGACTTTGTGTGCTTGTCGGCACTGCGCAACCCGAAGCAAGTTCCGACTACGGTTATGCCTCTTGACCACCTCATGGCGCACTTGAGCCAAGAGCATATCGACGAACTCCAGAAGCCCCAGTACATCATTGGTTCGCAACTGACCTTCCAGGATGGGATGGTAGACATCCTGGGCGACGAACTTGATGTCGATGATGCGCAGCTTCTCTTCCAAATGAATGGAAGCTGGTGGATCCGATTCAGCCACAGCACCACGCAGATTGCTGACATCGGCCACAAGTCCGCGCAGGAGGCAATGGACGCTCTGAAACACGCATGTGCTGACTGCGCAATCGCTGTTCCTCTGCAGCCAGGTGATATCGCCTTGGTAAACAATCGCATTGCGCTGCATGGCCGCAGTGAGCCTGGAAGTGAATACGGCGAGCAAACACGCTGGCTCCTGCGCACCTACGGGCTAGAAATCACTGATATCGATCCTAGCCAGTGGCATGAGGGCAGCGACTTCAAGCTATACCCGTAAACCTCAGCGCTTGGGCTATCACAAATGAGCTCGTCCGCTGCAAGCCTCTGCAAGTCCGGAATCCGTAGGTGTCTCAACTGGACAAGGTCAAAGCCCCAGGTCTGCCGCAAAACGCTGGTCGCGGATTGAAGCAGGGGCATGCCCATCGATGATCAGCTTCTGCTGCAGATGGCGTACGAGATGCCAAGCCAAAGGTTCACGGATTTCCAAGCAACCGTCGAGCTGATGGAAACCATTGGAGCGCTGTGTAACAAGGGCCTCTCGAAGCGCAGTAAAGCCATCAACGCCGATGACCGACCTGTGAACGCGGATAGGATTATTCAGCCCAGGACGACGCTCGTAGGCGCTTAAAAGCGATCGAAGGATTACAGGGAGATCATCCCCATAGGCTTCGCAGGCAAGAGACCAGAGCTGACCATCAGACAGTGGGGTCATAGGATCCGATGTCGGGCTCGCATTATCCATAAATTGGCAACATAGCACCCAAGCGCGGCCAGAATTCAGGTGCACCCTGTAAACCAATTTTTTAACGTGTTAATCACAGGAGTTTACAGTGTAAAAATTTGGTTTACAGGCTCGAATTTTCAAAGTGCGTACAAGGGTCAGCAAATGCATTTCGTTAGAAATATGACGGGGGCGGACGTTTGCAGACGCCTGTTGTACGAGACGGGTGGAATTTCAGACGGACTGATCCCAGCAAAAAAGCCCTATTGGTTTGACGTCAAAGCGTAAGCAGCAGCCTGCGGCTGCAAAGTAAAGCGATTTCTCCTTGGCCCCCGGCCCACCCATTCCAACCTCAAATTCACCTTCAGTCCTCAAAACCGTGTGATCTAGAAGCCGTAAATATCAGATGTAAAAGCCGGCGAAATCCTGTGAGAAAAGCGGTGCCTGGGCCACTGCCGCTTTTATCTTGCTCTCAAATATAAGAACTCCGTCTCGCTTAAAAATTTTCAAGAGGGGGGGGTGAAAATAAAATGGACATTGCCGACGAACGGTAAATAAATTGCCTATTTGTCAATCTGAGTTTTCACTCAAAAATCCTCGAAAACCTATAAAAAATGCTTTAAAGCAAGCGAAAACGCTAACATTTATGAGTTTCGATTCACCAAATGCGAATTTTGATCGCCTACGAGCGCGCCCAGCAGGTACATTGGCCATGCCGGTCGTTTCTGCCTCTAAGTCATACCAGTCACCGGCTTCAGTCAGAAATGCATCGCTGCGGCGAGCGTAGTTAGAATCCGAGTGCCGAACGACGGCTATTCAACGAGAGATCATTCACGATGGCTGTAAAGGGTTTGAAAATTCGTACGGCAGTAATCACCGACGCAGAAGCCATCCAGCGCATTTATGCTCCCATTGTTCTAAATACAGCGATCTCATTCGAAGAGACCCCGCCAAGCGTTGAGGAAATTGCTCAGCGGATAGCGACGACACTTCAGACATATCCCTACCTAGTGGCTGAAGATGATGGCGAGATCAAGGGCTACGCCTACGCAAGCCAGCACAGGGCTCGTCCGGCGTACCGATGGGCTGTTGACGTGACGGTTTATGTAGCTGAATCGGCTCGCCGGCAGGGAGTTGGCCGTGAGCTCTATGAGACCTTGCTTCCGATTCTTGATAAGCAGAGATTTCGCGCAGCGTACGCCGGAATTGCGCAGCCAAACGAAGGCAGTGTGGGCCTGCACGAGTCGCTGGGGTTCGTCCACATCGGCACATATCCGGAGGTAGGCTTCAAGCTTGGGAAATGGCACGACGTCGGCTACTGGCGACTCGGGCTGTGTCCGGCAACTCCTCCACTGGAGCCTATTCTCTTTCCTGAGCTTGAAGTCGCATCACAGTAGGCACACTCGATTTGCGTCGCGAGACATCAGGGTTCGCTAGTGAGATAGCTTTGGACTTGGTTGACTACATCCCGAGCGGTGCGGGTTACTCCGATCAATGTCGCAGAGGCGAGCCCCGTCCAATCGCCGTAACCCATCAGCCACAAATTGGGTGACGCAACACTTCGATTTTCGTCCACAGCCACTTTACCGTCCAGGCCTACAACGCCCAGGCTGCTCAGGTGGTCGAGCGCGGGAGAAAATCCCGTGCACCAGATGACAACGTCCACCTTTGTTTCGTCTCCTGATGACCACACAACGCCTGTCGAAGTGAAGTGCGTGAATGGCCGTACTGCGCTCAATACACCGCGTTCACGAGCGTCTTTCACCGATGACACCATTACGATGTCGCCCAACCCTCCAGCGGGCTGCTCAGGCTCCACACCATCCTGTTGCGCCTTCAATCGAGCAGTAGCTCGTTCGAACAGGACGCGCCCATCAACCTCATCAGGTAGAAACTTTGGGACTTCTTGAGTTACCCAGGTTGCCTGAGCCACTTTGGAAACCTCGGCGTAAATCTGGGCTCCCGAGTTGCCACCACCGACGACAAGGACAGTTTTCCCCTCAAACTCATCCGGCCCAACGTAATGAGCGGAATGAAGCTGCTGCCCTAAAAACAACTCCTGTCCGGGATAGCTTGGGATAAATGGGCGGCTCCAGGTGCCTGTTGCACTGATAACCGCTTTGGCCTCCCAGGCTCTGTCCTCGGAGACAACCCGTAATCCGTCTTCGATTTTCTCGACACGGTTTACCCGCGTGGATCGGATGATGGGAAAGTCATATCGACGCTCGTACAGAGTTAGATAGTCAATAACATCGTCCCGCCCAGGAGTCCCCTCGGATACTGCTGGCATGGGCCAGCCGGCAATTGAGCTCCAAGCAGACGGCGAGAATAGTCGGAGAGAATCCCACCCATGCCGCCAGGCCCCTCCCGGTGCTGACTCGGCGTCGAGTAATACATAGGAAAGGCCTGTACGCCTCAAGAAATAGGCTACGGTGAGCGCGGATTGGCCACCGCCAATGACCACTACATCAAATTTCGAGTTTTGATTCACCAGCATCCCCCCAGGCCCATCTGCTTTACATCGGTTTAAACCCTGCGGCCATTCTCATCAATGACGACTTGTCCGTCTTCTTTGACGAAGCTGCCGCGCTGCTCTTGCGGCAGAAGGTCGAGGACTGCCTCTGACGGACGACACAAGCGTGTGCCCAAGGGCGTCACGACGATGGGGCGATTGATCAGGATGGGGTGAGCCATCATGGCATCGATGAGCTGATCATCAGTAAGTGACGTATCGACCAGTCCCAACTCCTCGTAAGGAGTGCCTTTGATGCGAAGCAGGGCCCGCACCTCAATACCCATATCCTTGATCAACCTGACAAGCGTGGTGCGGTCAGGTGGGGTCTGCAAGTACTCGATAACCGTCGGCTCTTCACCGCTATTACGGATCAGCTCCAAGGTGTTGCGAGAGGTGCCGCATTCGGGGTTGTGGTAGATCGTGATCTGGCTCATATCGCTTCCTCGTGCTGACGTTAGATGGAGCGCTGGTTGACGCGCTTGGACAGCTCTTCGGCGGACTCTTTACGCTCGGAGTACCGATCAACCAAGTAATCCTGGCGATCCCGCAACAGCAGGGTGAACTTCATCAGCTCTTCCATCACGTCCACGAGACGATCGTAGTACGAGGAAGGTTTCATACGGCCTGCTTCATCGAACTCAGTGAATGCCTTGGCCACGGAAGACTGGTTAGGGATGGTGAACATCCGCATCCATCGACCCAGTACGCGCAGCTGATTGACCACGTTGAAAGATTGCGAGCCGCCACAGACCTGCATCACAGCAAGGGTTTTGCCTTGCGTAGGTCGTACAGCGCCCATCGCCAGCGGAACCCAGTCAATTTGGGCTTTGAATACCGCACTCATGGAGCCGTGACGCTCAGGGGAGCACCACACCTGCCCCTCAGACCATTGCATCAGCTCGCGCAGCTCAGCGACCTTGGGATGCGTATCGGGAGCGTCATCCGGCAGCGGTAGACCTGATGGGTCAAAGATCTTGGTTTCAGCGCCAAACTCATTCAGCAGGCGTGCCGCCTCTTGCGTGACTAACCGGCTGAACGAGCGCTCTCGCGTTGATCCATACAGCAGAAGAATACGAGGTTTATGGAGCGAAGGTGTACGAGGCGACAGCTGCTCCAGTGAAGGAATGTCGATCAGGTCGGCGTGTACGTTCGGCAATGTATCTTGCATAACAACTCCTACGGCGGCGCCAGGTTGGGCACCGCCTCGGTTGATCTTTAAAGCGAACCGATGCGACTCAGTTCAGCTTTCAACTGTTCAGCGCTGATGGTCTTCAGTGGCAGCGCAAGAAATGCGCTCACGCGCTCGTGAATTTTGGCGAGTGTGGTTTCAAACGCAGCGGTGATCTCGGCTTCCGACCCGCTAGCCTCAGACGGATCGGCCAGCCCCCAATGCGCCTTCAAAGCTGGCCCGAAGAAGATTGGGCATGCCTCACCTGCAGCCCGGTCACAGACAGTGATCACAAGGGCTGGCGGCGAGCCTTCAAAAGCGTCCGAAGCCTTGCTGCTTAAGCCCGCCGTAGAGATACCCGCTGCCTCCAGTGTCTGCAGTGCCCTTTGATTCACCCGCCCACTTGGAAAGCTTCCTGAGCTGACAGCTTCTACGCCCTCGGGCGCCAAGTGGTTGAAAAGCGCCTCGGACAGAATGCTGCGGCAGCTGTTGTGGGTGCACATGAACAAGACTTTCATCAAAAAATTCCTTGGCTCAGAAACTGAGGCGCAATGCCAGGGCACACAGGGTGGCGATGAGGATAGGTAGGGTCAGCACGATCCCGGTCTTGAAGTAGTAGCCCCAGCCAATCTTGATATCCTTCCTAGCTAACACGTGCAGCCATAACAGCGTTGCCAGGCTACCAATTGGAGTGATCTTCGGGCCAAGGTCGGCACCGATGATATTGGCGTACACCATTGCTTGCTGGACGACGCCATCGACTTCAGCGGCATGAATTGACAGGGCACCTACCAAGACGGTGGGCATGTTATTCATGATTGACGACAGAAATGCTGTTAGCAGCCCTGTTCCCAGAGAGGCGCCCCAGACCCCATAACCGGCGAATACGTTCAGGATCTGCGCGATGTGGTCAGTCAGGCCCGCGTTCTTCAGGCCATAGACGACCAGATACATACCCAAAGAAAAAATCACCACTTGCCACGGAGCCTCTCTGAGCACCTTGCCTGTGTTGATGGCATGGCCGCGAGCCGCGATTACATAAAGAATGAGTGCACAGAACGCTGCGATGGCGCTAATCGGAACTCCCAATGGTTCGATGACAAAGAAGCCGATCAAGAGCAACGCTAATACCCACCAACCGGCCACAAAGGTGGCACGGTCGAGGATAGCCTCGCTCGGACTTTCCAGTTGATTGAGGTCGTAGGTTTTGGGCAAATCCTTTCGAAAAAACCAAAGCAACATGGCTAATGTCGCCGCCACACTGATAATGTTTACAGGCACCATGATCGAGGCGTATTCATTAAAGCCGATACCGAAGTAGTCGGCAGAAACGATATTGACCAAGTTGGAAACTACAAATGGCAGGCTCGCAGTATCGGCGATAAATCCGGCGGCCATTACGAATGCCAACGTTGCAGCGGGAGAGAAACGCAATGCCAGTAGCATTGCAATTACGATGGGCGTGAGTATGAGTGCCGCGCCGTCATTGGCGAATAACGCCGATACCGCCGCGCCTAATAGGATGAATAGTGCGAAGAGCTTGCGGGTGCTACCAGCTCCCCATCTCGCAACATGCAGCGCAGCCCATTTGAAAAATCCTGCCTCATCAAGCAACAGGCTAATGATAATGACGGCGATGAACGTTCCTGTGGCGTTCCAGACGATACTCCATACCTCAGGTATGTCTGCAAGGGTAACGACGCCTGCCAGCAACGCCACAACGGCACCCAACACAGCACTCCAACCTACCCCAAGACCCTTAGGCTGCCAGATAACAAGCACAATGGTGGCGATAAATATTAATACGGCAATCAGCATTTCATTAATCCAGTTGGGGCGTGAATCAGCTGCACACGGCCTGATTAATAGGACGATCGTTCATACCGCAAAGGCGTTTAGCCTCGGTTTCTAGCCAATGAAGATTGGCGTCTACGACTTCTCTCAAAACTGCAGTTACCCACGCAGGCAAATCGGGGTTCAGGCGGTAGTACACCCATTGGCCTTGGCGACGATCCAACAGCAAACCGGAAGAGCGCAGCAGCGCCAAATGGCGAGAAATCTTCGGCTGACTCAGGTCGAGTGCTGCCGTTAGCTCGCATACACACAGCTCACCTTCACTCACGATAAGCAGCGAAATTTTTGCTCGGGTGTCATCCGCCAGGCACTTGAATAAGGTGGTGGGGTTCATGGGTTCTGTCATAGATCCTCCAGGTGTTTAGTCTTGACCAAAACGAAGAGCTTGATGCGCTCATGGATGTCGTGGAGCGTGTGGCGGAATGCGCCGGGATCATCGCTCGTTACTGGGTCAGGAAAGTCCCAGGCAATGACTTCACGTGCACTGGGCCTTGGTAGGCATTCGCTTGCGGATTTATCGCAAAGAGTGATTACGTAATCGAATCGATAAGCTTGTAACTCGCTGATGGATTTGCTTCGTAGGCCCGTTGCATCGACTCCAACTGCTTCCAACGCATGAATCGTGCGCGGATCAACTTCAGATGGTTGGGATCCTCCGCTGAAGGCCTCGAAACGCGGGTCGGTGTGCCGCAGCAAAGCCTCTGCAAGCTGGGAGCGGGCTGAGTTGGCAACGCACACGAAAAGCACTTTGATAGCAGGGCTCATGACTGGACTCGATGCATATGGAAAATCGAATATACGCTTTAGCAGATATTCGGTAAAGCGAATATGATGACTGCTGCTTCGGCTTGAGCCGTAACACTCCATGCAAAGCGGCACAAAGGAGATGAACGGATGGAGATGATGATCCAGGCAACGGAAATAGCCGGAGGGCAATGGCAGCGCTTTCGCGACGCCCTGAAATCTGCTGACCTTCCATCAGACGATATTGATCTTCCTGGCCGAACCTTTTTTGAGTTCACGCTGGACAGTGAGACGGTCGCATGGGGAGGATTCGAAACGCATGGTACGGACGGGTTGCTGCGTTCTCTGGTCGTGGAGCCCGCATACAGATCGAAAGGGGTTGGAGCTGAAATGCTTCGAGTCATTGAAGCGATAGCCGCCGGGCAGGGAATCGCTCGATTTCATTTGCTGACAACAACTGCATCAGGCTTTTTTGAACGGCAGGGCTACGCACTGAACCAGCGAGGCTCTGCGCCGCCTCTGATTTCTCAGACGGAGCAGTTCAGGGGGCTTTGCCCTGGCTCGGCTTGCTACATGTGCAAGGCGTTACCGCTGGACGATGGCTGATTGTAGACGCTACCGATAACCTAGCAGCAGAAGGTTGGCCGATCATCCCATTGAGACGTTTGGCACCTGGATTGAGGTGTTGCTCGTCAGTAGATAGGCACGGCCCTCCGGAGTGCTGGCAGGTCGTGCTTTGTCGACCCGACCTTTACATGTGCACGTACATACACATATAGTCGCTACATGACCTTATTACTGAACCGAACCCAGGCAATCGAGGCCGCCATAGAGTCGCTGGACGGTGCATTCTTCAAAGCCCTCTGTGAGCCACCGCGAATCGCAGTGCTGAAGCGCGTAATGCTACTAGGCCGTGCTGATGTCACTGAAATTGCGGCTGACTTACCTCAAGAGCGTTCGGTTGTGTCTCGCCACCTTCAGGTGCTACTAGAGGCGGGGATCGTTAGAGCCACTAAGGTAGGGCGCCAGATGTTCTATGAAGTGGACGGCCCAGCCATTATCAAGCGTCTAGAGGCCATCCTCATCCACACCAAAAGCATCGTTCCACTGTGCTGTCCAGGCGAAAAGGTCTGAGCCTTTTTTTGCATAAATACGTGCATGAGTGCGCATACATGAACATAAGCAGTCAGATGTTGGATGTTATTGTCATTGGTGCTGGCCAAGCAGGGTTGGCTACCGGTTGGCACCTGAAGCAGCACGGCCTCAATTTCCGCATTTTTGATGAGCAATCGCAGCCTGGGGGGAACTGGCGTAATTACTACGACAGCCTTGAATTGTTCTCACCAGCAGCATATTCCTCTCTTCCGGGGCTTCCTTTCCCTGGAGCAGCAGGCCACTACCCTACTAGAGATGAAGTCGTGCGTTACCTCGAACGGTATGCCGACTTCTTCCGGCTACCTATTCTCCAAGGGATTAGGGTCGCGAACGTAGGTCAGGAAGGCGAAGGATTTCGGATCACTGCAACGAACGGACAACGCTTTTGGGCGAGAGCGGTGGTCGTGGCCTCAGGAGCCTTCAGCCGTCCCTACGTGCCCGATATCCCTGGGCTCAAAAACTTCAGCGGCACTCAGCTTCACAGTGCTCATTATCGGAATGCAGAAGCATTTAGTGGACAACGCATTGTCGTAGTTGGCGCCGCTAACTCCGCTGTACAAATCGCTTACGATCTATCCAAAGTTGCAACCGTGACTCTGGCCACGCGAGAGGCGATTCGATTCGCGCCACAACGGATATTAGGAGCAGATTTTCATACTTGGCTGAAATGGACAGGCCTGGAGAAAACTAAGTGGCTAAACGATCAAAGCACGCCTGTACTGGACGACGGAACGTACAGAAAGGCTCTGAAATCCGGATACTTCAATCAAGCAGCAATGTTCTCCGAGGTCACTTCAACAGGCGTTATTTGGGCCGAAGGGCAGCATGAAACCGTTGATAGCCTGATTTTTGCCACTGGCTATCGTCCGAACCTGCCATTTCTCCAAGGCCTTCCAGTAATGGATGAGCAGGGACGAGTGGCGCAGCGCGACGGGCGAGCCGTTCATGTTCCAGGCTTGTACTTTGTAGGCTTGCCCAAACTACGCAACTTCGCCTCTGCAACCCTACGAGGCGTGGGGCCTGATGCCGAACAAATACTTCGGTATTTGCTAAAGCGAGTTCGTAATTTGGAAGCCGCCCCCACGCTCGTAACGCAAAACTGAGCAGCCTACGTCTGAAAAACACAAGAGTCCGTAGCTAGTGAAAAACCTAGAAAGCAGCCAGCAACCTATCAATAGATTCAGGCTTGTGTGGGCATTAGGAATCGCACAAATCCTCGCTTGGAGTTCGACCTATTACCTGCCAGCAGTTCTTGCGACACCAATCACCAAAGAAACAGGATGGTCAGTTACGAGCGTAGTAATTGGATTGTCATGGGGACTGCTGGTCGCAGGAGCTTGCTCGCCCATGGTGGGACGATGGATCGACCGAAATGGGGGACGCCCCGTGTTGGCAGCTAGCTCGTTATTGTTGGCGATGGGTATGCTGTTGATGGGCTTGGCCAGTAACTTGGCCGTTTATTACCTAGCATGGACGCTGATCGGTGCGGGCATGGCTGCTGGCCTTTATGACGCAGCTTTTTCGACACTCGGACGACTACTTGGCGACCACGCACGTGCCTCGATGACTGGTCTAACCTTGCTAGGTGGGTTTGCCAGCACCTTAGGCTGGCCACTGATCGCAGGCCTAGAGCACCAGATCGGGTGGAGGTACAGTTGCTTTGCCTTAGCCGCAATGCACCTGGTAGTTGGACTACCAATCCATCTTCTGACAATTCCCAGCGAGAAAGGCCCCCCAGCCGAATCTGCACCTCTTACAAGTCCCCCGTCCATTCCTAGTTCCAGCAAATTAACCAATCGCATATTCATCCTGCTGGCAGCGCTGCTGACATTCCAGTCGCTGGTTATTTCTTCCGTCTCAGTCCACCTACTTGATGTGCTAAAACTGCTTGGCATCGCAACTTCAACAGCACTGGCCATAGGAATGATGATTGGGCCATCTCAAGTCATGGCACGCCTTGCAGAGTTTTCGATTGGGCGAAACCTACACCCTACCTGGTCGGCTCGTATCGCCATCCTGCTATGCGGGGTGGGTATTGCGCTGCTGTTACCGGCCATCCCGTGGCTGGCCTTCGTAGCCTTGGCGCTTTACGGAGCAGGTAATGGAATTCTGACCATTGCTCGCGGAACATTACCCTTGGCTCTATTCGGCGCGGATGGCTACGGAGCACGTATGGGGCTGCTGGCTCGCCCGATGCTGATTGCCCAGGCTGTAGGCCCCGTAGCAGCAGCACTTGCTCTAGAAAGATTTGGATCAATTCCGCTGTTAGTTGGAATGTGCATTCTAGTAGCAATAAGCTTTATTACGAGCCTTGCTCTCCCTGCCAAATGACTGGCTAAATGGGATTAGTCACGTATGCCGTGATCAAGCCGCATAATCTCGTCATGGATAATTGTGAATCCCATAGGTGTGCACAGCACCCTGCAGGGTGTCTGACGGCCTACACCTACTACAGATCTTACAAGCCATCGCTGCGCCTTCTTTCGGCTTCCAAACACTTCAAGTGCGATTGAGAAGACCTGCTCGTAACGCGCCTGAAAACAGCGATGCCTAGCACTCCAGCAGCCGATCGGGGAGCGAACGCATCGCCCGACAATCCTAAGCTCATTCATGCTTCACCCTCTGGTGATACTGGTCTGGTCGCCCCTCGTACTCTGTGCAGGGGGCATCCTGGCAGGGCCACCTCGTGGCGCGGCCCTTTAGCTCAGACGCAACGCTTACCATCGAATTGAGGATCTGCTAGCAGCTACGTATCACTCAGCACTGATTGTGCAAAATGGGAAAGATTGGAAGCCCCGCCTCCATTCCTGCGCAACAGGTAACCCTTGATACCGACCAGGGCAGGCCCATCCCGATCACACCTTTCTGAGTCGCCAATCATGACGATCCGTCTCTTACCACTGAGCTCATTTTCTGGCCGGACATTAAGCAGATCGCAGGTGTGCTGGTAGATGCCGGCTTGCGGTTTCATAACACCAATGCGATAGCTGAAACCATAGGCCCCAAGGTGCGGGAAAATCCTTTCCACTACGGGGCCGTAGGCCATTGCCAGGTTTGAACATACGGCCAGTCTCACCCCTGCAGCTTGCAGTAGCCCAACGGCCTCAACCGCGTCTGGATAAGGCTGAATGCTTGCCAGCTCTTCCTCCAAGCATTGGTCGAGAAATGCAAGCTGGGAGGGCGAGATCTTGATACCAAAGGCCAGCGCAGCCTCGCTTAGAGAAAGGCGACGGGTCATGATCGCTCGAATGTCATCAGCGCGAGGCAAGCGGCCTTGGCGTCGCCCCTCTCGAAGCAACTGTCGAAACGGATGTGTCGGCTGCTGTATCTCTACCAGCGTTCCGAAGGCGTCAAAGATTACGGCACTGGTCTTCATCTGAGTTTCCTTCGCTGGTCACCGTCCGCAAGACAGCCAGCCACTCTAACGAGAATCAAGCTCAACAACCAAATAACCAATCTACCGAAGAGTAACGCCAAATTTTGAAAAATCATCCACCAGCGTTTTTCGACCCAGCATTTTCGGAAGCTTGAAGACGTTCCTGTACCCATACCACAAAAACATAGGAATAATGACAAGCCCAACTCCAAAGGTGGCCGTTGCAGCAATAATCCCAGCTGGAACCGCTGCTAGCGAAATAACCACACCCTTTACCAAAGTCGACCTTGCAATAATTCGCAGATCATCCAAGTCGCACTCAACTTTCCCACCAGCCTTCTCAAAAGCGACAACAATTATCGATTTCTTTGAGGCATGTTTATAGTACCAAGTTCGCGGAACATCAGTCGCCAAAGCACCATGCTTCGCAAGATACTTCAGCATCACAACCTCCTTGAAATAGAGCGTAGCGCCGTGTTCATCTTCATATCTAACACGTCGATAGAGAGCGTCTAGATCACCGCTCGCTTGAGCATCATAGTTCTTAACAGTCAATGTCAATTTCTTTAACTCGGACATGCTTCTTCCCTTAAACACACATTAACTATTAATGGATTAGATGACGGTGGGGCCTACTGAAGCAGGCTGAGACAGCGGCCTCGACGACGCGGGGGCACTCAAGCGGCGGCAGGCAATCGGCTGACCATGACGTAATGATCGTTGCCTGACACTGTCCGCAATAACGCCATGCCTTCGACCTCCGCTATCACCTCACTAGGGGGTGTGACAATTGTCATCCCATCAACCAGTTGCCCTGAAAGATCGCCATACACATACGCAACGAAACGATCGCCAACTTCAGCTGCATCTACCAGATACGCGTCCACTAGTGCACCCCAATCATGGGCCTGCGCAATCGCCAACTTAGCTGACACCAGACTGGGCAGTCGTATTCCGCCCTCAGCCGTCCAGTCCTGGGAATTCAGACAACTCATGGATTCTCCATCACGTTCGAATTTGAAACCTACTCACTTACTGAAAAAAGCTAAACGCCGGCAGCCCTGTCAGGCTTCATACACTGACAACTAGGTCTGGCCGAAAGCCAGTTTCTTCGGTGGGATAACCACGAGGATTACTCACAAACCGGACGCCATTAACAACCTCATCCACAGCTTCGTGGGTATGGCCAAAGATCCATAGATCGATCTTGAAATCCATCAGGCCATCCCAATTGTTTCCATAGGCTGCTCGCAAGTGAGGATCGGCTCCTTGGTCACTCACGAACTTCATAAGAGGCGGATGGTGAGTCACAACTACACGTTTACCGTTGAATGGCAGAGACAGCTGAGCCTCTAACCACTCCTTCGTCTCTCGATTTCTCGCGATCAGGTCGTCAGGGCGCAAACGCCGATACTGTTCACCGACACGGATAGCGCGAAAGTCATTCAGTGAGTCACGAGCACACCAAGAAGCAGCTACTGGGTCTCCGGTCGCGGCCAGGCTTGTCCAAGCCGTAGCACAGAGAAACTGCACATCACCGTACTCTAAAACCTGATTTTCCAAGACGTGGACGTGCGCCTCAGCAGCGTCAAGCAGCTTGCTGTGAGTTCGATCTATATTCCCGCTGTAGTGCTCATGATTGCCCATGGCGTAGACGACAGGCGTACTGAAGGCCAGGCTGGCCCATCTGGCCCCCCTGGACTTCACGTGGATGTCGCCGGCTAATACGACCACGTCACAGTCCACCACAGGGGGGACGAAATCGGCGAACTCACAATGTAAATCAGACAGTATGTGAAGCTTCATCCCTAGCCTGCTGACGTCGACTTTCTAATAAATTGATCACTCCCTGGCCGGTCGCCCGGACGCGGCGAGGCTGTCATCTGTAGGCCCACGATAAACGATTGGCGCCATTATTGCCAACTTTCGATATTTATCGACGCATGACGCTGTGGCCCTATTCTTCGTTTTGAGCGCTCAGCATGCAGAACGAGATAGCAGCAATAGTCCGAGCTCTGCGCGACCTTAGAGGATCGGCCCAGGAGGAGCTCGCCGAGATCAGTTCCCAAGCCAATCTGTCGCGATTGGAGCAAGGGAAAACGCAGGTCTCTTTGGTCAAGCTGAGCAAGATCGCGCTGACCCTAGATTTCGACCTCGTGGCTCTGGTCGCACTGTGTCAGGCCCTCCAGGATGGGTCGTCACCTATCGATGTCATGGCGAAGGCTTCGCAGGATTTGGAGGGCTTCATAGCCCTGGGAGGCTTGCAGGGCCTGAAGAAGCACTGGGACGCTGGTGAAGGGCTGGTAAAGCGCACGCGAGGCAAACCCAGCAGTCCAGACCGAATCCGAGCTGTGCTAGAGCTCAAGGCCAGTGGCATGTCGAAGGCGGAGGTGAGTCGAGCGCTGGGTTTGCCTGAAGCGACTGTCAGGCGTTACTGGCTCAAAGAACTGCCTGGGTAGAAAGGGAGTTGTGGGGTACGAGCAGAGAAGCTCTCCACTTGTCCGATTCGATTTAGCGCGGCGGCAGATCCGTGAAGCGCAGCCTGGGATAGATCCGCCTTTCCTCAGCGCATTTGGAAATCTGGAAGAACGCTGACAGCAGTGCATCTTCCGAAGGGCAGTGGCGGGTCATGACCTCGAACTCGTTGTAATCGAACGCTAGGACGCGGACACCGACCTCATCCATGAACTTCAAAATCATGGTGCTGTATTCATCGTAGTTGTCGATAAAAAACTCTCTGACCACGACAACTCCCACTAGGGGGCGTGCAGCAAGATCAATGTCCAAGGGCGTGCCGTCCACAAGCGCCAAGGCTGGATTGCCTTCTCGTTTGATCGTTGAAATAGCGCCACGTAGTTGCTGAAGGCCGTTCTTCAACTGACCTATGGCCTTCTTTCGCTTTCTCTCAAGCGTTGTGTTCAACGTCGCTGGGGTATTGGGACTGTCCTTCGCCTGCAGCAGTAAAGTCACTTCATCGCCCATTACCACTACGTCAGCCAGCTCCTCGCCATCGGAGACCTTCAGCGGGCCATGGATGATCCGCTCGGAGGTATATGCCCGCTGGAGCAGATAGATGATATCCAGTTCCTGAAACGTACCCGGCTCAGTGCGCTCCAACTGTGTATTGGAGAAGCCTTTGGAACCTCGAAAGTCCTGGCGGGTAAGGTCGGTGATCAAATAGTCCGAAGGGAACAGATCCTCCTCTAGGAACACCGTTGTGGCACGAGCGTCGTCCTCATAGGTCGTGAGGCTGAACCATCTGTCCGCCCGCTCATACATCTTGGGCCAGTGATCTGCACCAATCGGGCTGAGTGTACCGAGCTCCTTGCGGAGCTGACCAAGCTTCGCCTGGGCCTTACAACTGAACAGCTCACGATTGTGCTCGTCGAAAAAGCACACACTGAACTCGTCAGGGAGGCTCTGCAGTGCCTCGGTGAGAGGGTCACCAGGGATGAGTGGGGTTTTGATCAATAGCGGGCTTTGTGGGTCATCAAAGCAGGCAGTGAGAAGCGTAAGTCCCATCGTTTCGTCTGCCTTGTATGGCGCGAGGTAAAGCTTCAGTTCACGCCTTTGCTGAGCGGCCAGGATCAGCTCTTTCCCTGCCTTGATTACCAGCACGGAGCCCTCAGGGCCTTCAACGATCCATAACCCACGGGCTAATACAGCGATTTGCTGAAGCGCTTGTGGCTTCATGATCGTGAGGTACATGTGAACTCCTTGGCGGTTGCCTGAGTGCGTCCTGCATAACCTGAAGCCTAAAGCGATGAGGCTAGGCCTAGACTTGCCATTCAACACCCGCATCCTGGCCAACCAAGATTGGCTAACCAGGCATCGACTCAGTTAGATCGATACAGGAGCGGGGATATGAGGATGTGGGTCATAACCCACAATCTCAAAGTCTTCAAACTTGTAGTCGTAGATTCTGTCTGGCTTACGATTGAACTGCAACTTAGGCAGAGGGCGAGGCTCGCGAGTTAGCTGCAACTTTACTTGCTCAATGTGATTCAAGTAAATATGCGCATCACCCATAGTAACGACAATTTCGCCAACACCCATATCACACTGTTGAGCAAGCATATGAGTTAGAAAACTCGCCCCGGCTAAGTTGTACGGATTCCCAAGCAGCAGATCACTCGACCGGATATAGAGGTGTGTCGACAACTTATTGTTAGCCACATAAAACTGATAAAGCAGATGGCACGGCGGTAATGCCATCTTTCCGTTACGCGCATTTTCTTGAGGGCTGACAGACTCATCTGGCAGGTACTCGACATTCCATCCATGGAACAGAATGCGACGGCTGTTCGGGTTCGTTTTAAGCGTGTTAACAACGTAGTCGATCTGGTTGATGGTTTTGCCATCCTTAGTCGGCCACGCAGTCCACTGCTTACCATAAACCGGCCCAAGATCGCCATCCTCGGTTGCCCACTCATCCCAGATTTTGACACCATTCTCCTTGAGCCATTTGGTGTTGGTATCACCATTCAAGAACCAGATCATCTCATTGATGATGCTCTTGAAATGCAGTTTCTTCGTGGTCAGCAGTGGGAAGCCATCTTCCAGGTTGTGGCGGAATTGACGACCAAACACGCTCAGCGTGCCTGTCCCTGTGCGATCGCCTTTCTCGACGCCGTTCCCCAGCACGTCGGCCAGCAAATCGTGGTACATCTTCATTTCGGATCCTCTAGATTTACGCTGACCATATGCAGCGCATCACGCAATTTCTGAATTTCAGTATCCCGCTGCTTGAGCTTGGCCGTGAGCTCGGCATTTTGATCCACGTAGTAGGCCCTGGACTCAATGACACCGGTCAGCCGCTTATCAAGAGTCGCATACGAGCTCTCAACATCCTGATACCTATTGAACCAATAAAGCACTTCCAGTCGGCTCTTTTCAAGCCGTTGCATCAGAATGGTCTTGGGATCTTGCTTCTTCTCAGCTTTGACCTTCTGAACCATCGCCTCAACGATGCGGCTTTCCTTGATGGCCTCAAGCTTCTCCATCGGCCACCCCCGCATCCTGATGGTATTGCGATGGATCCCTGTGATGCGACTGAGCTCAGCAACCGTAGGCTTCAGCGATTTATCGGAGGCAATCTGGAGGATGCCTTCGGCTAGCTGCTCGGTATTTTTCTCGAAGTCGAGCTTATTCCGAGAATCAAAAGCTTGGGTGGTCATAGCTCAACCTCTTCTCCCAGATACTCCAGGACTCCTCTAGCTTCCTCCATCGCAGCACGAAGCTCCTCTTCCGTGCTTGCGGACGACGGGGAGCTCAACGCAAGGCTGTTCGAGACATAAATTTCTCGCCACTTAGGCGCATGCACTTTGGTGACGACAGCGTTCTTACAGCGATTAGGGTTGCAGCGCAAAGTCCCGATGCAAGGCAGGGAGTCGTCGTGAGCCTCCCGCTGACCGCCATAGCAAAACCCTTGCCCAACGTTGATGATCGCCAAGCGTTTCTTTGCCATCTGAGCAATGACCTGTTCTTTCGTGTACCCAGCGGCCATGTAGCCGTCGAATACCTTTTTCATCCGAGCTTTATGGCTCTCGGCATTAGGCCCGGCGTAGTTGCCATCAGGATCGCAGTAGCTTGTGATGTACTCTTCCTCAGCTACCTGACTAGGCGTCTTGCCACCAGATCGGCCACCCTTTGAAAGGATCTCCGCAATTGCGCCGTACCCGAGCGAAACGGCGCTGAACGATTGGTTTTGTCCTGCTCCACCGATAAGGTCACCAAAATGCTTCAACTGGTGTGAAATGAACGGGAGGCCAAGCTCAGCCCTTGCCATTTGGTAAGCCAATGTGTGCCGTAAGGTGTAGGGCGAAAACTCAAGAGACTCAAACTCTTCGTCCGTCAGGATCTCCTTAAAGAAGGAACTGAACTGAACTGAGATCCCAACTGAGCTCATAGAGGCCGGCTCCGCTCCCTGAGCGACCGTGTCCACATTTGAAAACAGATACGGGTTCTGTTTGACCTTGGCGATCAGGCAGGCCGCACGAATGGCGTCGCGCACGATAGGAATTGCGACCCATTTGTCATCAAACAACTTGGCAAGTCCTTGACGGTGTTTCACCACGTTGCTGATGAGCAGCCAGTAGTCATTCTCTTTTTCCATGCAGGACTCCACCAAGATCTCAGAGAGCTCGGAGGGTCGCATTCCCGTGTACTGCGCCACGAGATAGCACGCACTGTAAGAAATAAAGTTGATGTACCGACGAAACTCATCATCCAGGGGCACTTTGGTAAGCTTAAGCAAGGTCTCTGGCGCTTTGAAGTCGTGCTGCCTGTTTCCCGATAGAAAGTCTGGGCGAACAGCACCAATCGCCGCCCCCATGGCGCTGGAGTCATAACCCTTGCGTCGAAGCCGTAGGGCCACGTAAAGGTCGTAATTGTAAGGCGTCAATCTCTGGCTCTTGGCCGATGAGTAACCTTTAGCGTTCTGACGCGTTAGAGCGATCAGGTCGTTCACCGGCTCGCCCAGTACGCTCAGGAAGTCGACGACGGCAAATGAGGCTTCGCGAGAGGCCTTCTCGAATACATCGTTGGGAAGAATCCGATACGTTTTTTGAGACTCGTCTACCCGCTTAAGCACCTTCGCCCAAGGCAACGAGTCAAGCTCAACGTAGGGCAGAGGCTTATCAAAAATCTGTTCCAAGAGGAATGGCGACCTAATCGCTGTGAAAAATCTCTGAAGCTCAGGGCCGAAAGCGTGGGGGTGTACGAGAGCGGCGGTACGATACATCCCTGCATCAAAGTACGAGAGGCCATGGTAACCGACCTCGAAAAACTCACCCGTCAGGATTTCCCGCGCCTGTCCTGACATTGTGTTAACAAAGCTGAGCCCCGCCTTGAAGCAGGAGATGGCAGTATTGGCCTTGATGTTCCTTGCGGAGCTTGTCAGCGATTGCAGGCTGGCCGGCATCTTCAGCCAGCAGTACATCGCCACCTTTACCTCAAGGACTGCTGACTGGTTGACCAATGGGAAACTCCCGAAATCAAGCCTCAGCTTGGCACCCTGGATGTTCCTGGCTGCGTTCGGGTAGTCCTCGTTGAAGTCCCAAATGGGATCACCCAAATCTGACGTTTTGCTGACCGGTAGCGCCAAGAGCGCGTTGTACCAAGACAGCGCCTCAACTGGCACAGCGCTAGACTCGCCAACATCTTTCTGCAGGCCCAGCAGCAGACCATGAGCGGCCATACGCCATTTTTTGAAGGCTGCAAATTCAGGAATGATGGATTCGCTCACAGAGTTACCCCCTCTGTCAGGATATCGACCTGCAGGTTTTCAGAAAGGCGCTCGGCTTTAGCCAGCTCATTTGCTGAAAAATCAGATGTCTCCGGGTCAAGGATGCTGTTGAGCACGTCAAGGTTATCCAGGATGACGGTGCCGTAGGGCGTATCGAGCACCCGGTTTACCTCAATCATCCGCTGGTAATCGCGACGGCGAGCAAAGAGCTCCGGCAGGTGCGAAACCGTGATTATGCTGTTACTGCACGAGAGGCACTTGTTGAACAGCGTGCACGGCTTGCTGGGGTCGTAGTCCTTCAGATTTTTGATGAAGTCTGGCGGGTCGTACACGTTCATGCATGTGACCGTACCAGTTTCCATGGGCATGCCTTTTGGGGTCGACTCGATGGTTTTCGTTGGGATGATCGTCACCGACTCGTCCATCGTTTCTTGGTGCATCTCACGGAGCACTTTATTCAACATCTTCCGCGCCATCGGGTTAAAATCCATTTGATCAAGGTACGCCATAGTGGTGCTAATGTTCTTATGCCCGGCGGTTTCAGGAGCTGAGTGCAACACGGTTATTGAATTGAAGCTGGAGCATCATGCCGCATAGCCAT